>NZ_JBAURI010001194.1:0-20916 GCF_049581145.1 Bradyrhizobium sp. | reverse complement strand
ATGCGAGGCCGCTGGCCGAACGGCTGCTGCGCGCGGTGCTCGCCCGCGTCCTGCCGGAGCCAAAACTGCTCCGCGCCAGCCTGTGGCTGGCGCGATTCGGTCGGCCGCTGGCCGCGTTGTTGCCGGCACCAGCGACGTTATCCACAGCTCCGAGCTTTCTGCGGCGCATCACGGCGATGCTGGAGCTGGCGCAGGGTTCGCTTCCCGCGCCGGGCCCCGAAGGCGGCAGCGTGTTTGCGGCGAAAGGGCCGCGACGAGGCCGCGTCGCGCTGCTCCAGGGCTGCGCCCAGCAGGTGCTGGCGCCGCGAATCAATCGGGCGGCCATCAACGTGCTGACCCGGCACGGCATCGAGGTCGTTCTGGTCAAGGACGAGCAATGCTGCGGAGCGCTGACCCACCACCTCGGCCGCGACAATGACGCTTTGGCGCGGGCCCGCGCCAATATCTTGCTGTGGGCAAAAGAGGCCGAGCGCGGCGGTCTCGACGCCATCCTGGTGACGACGTCGGGCTGCGGAACGGTGATCAAGGACTACGGCTATCTGCTGCGATCCGAGCGCGATTTTGCGGCTCCGGCTGCCAGGATCTCGGCTCTCGCCAAGGACATCAGCGAGTACCTCGGCGCCATCGAACTGGAGCTGTCGGAGCAGCGTCACGACGACGTTGTCGTCGCCTATCACGCGGCCTGTTCGCTGCAGCACGGACAGAAAATCACACAGGCCCCGAAAGATTTGCTTTCCAAGAGCGGATTCGTGGTGAAAGATGTGCCCGAGAGTCATTTGTGTTGCGGTTCGGCGGGGACATACAACATCCTTCAGCCTGACATTGCGACCAGATTGCGCGATCGAAAGGTCGCCAACATCGCAAGCGTCAAGCCGGACATGATTGCTGCGGGCAATATCGGATGCATGATGCAGATTGCCAGCGGCACGTCCGTTCCTGTCGTGCACACGATTGAGCTTCTCGATTGGGCGACGGGCGGTCCAAGGCCGGGATCCGACTGATCGAATGGCTCCGCGTGCTTTCCAAGGCGCGGATGACTGGAAACGCCTGATGGACATGGGTCGGCGGCAACAGGAGAATTGCGATGGCTAAAGGGAAAAAGAACAAGAAGGGCAAGAAAGAAAACAAGAAGGACAAGAAGAAGAAAGTTCTGACGGCGAAGAAATCCGCCAAGAAGGCCGTGAAGAAGTCGGCAAAGACGTCGGCCAAAAAGGCCAAGAAAGCGGTTGCAAAGAAGTCCACTGGCAAGGCCAAGGCGGCCAAGACATCCGCGAAGACGGCGGCTGCTCCCAAGACGGTCGCTCCCAAGAAGGCCGCCAAGAAGCGCGTAGCGAAGAAGCCGGCTCCGGCTCCCGAACCCGCGATGGAGACGCCGTCAGCGCCGAGCTGGGCCACGCCCAGCGCCAGCCATGAGTCCTCCTGGGAGGCGGCAAGTCCGTCAGGCGACGACCACAACGGGTAATCGGCCGCATTTGGTTCTGATTTTTTGTGTCTCGCGAGGCCGCGGCATTTGTGCCGCGGCTTTTTCGCGTCGGCATCAAGAGCCCCGAGCTCCCTTCAGGCGTCGGCCGCGATTCGCCCCGACCGGGGCGCAGACAGCCCGGATCTCTTTGAAATGGTGGCATTGCCTTGGCGAAACGCGCCAAAATTGTTGTCGGAATGCAACAGCTGCCGACAACCTTTCGCAGAAATGCCAAAATGATTAAACAATGGGCAGATGCTTGCGTTTTTTGCTTCACTGATCGCGCGCCGCGTTCCAAATTGGGCCTTGGTTGAGAAAATTGGGTCACAATCGTATTTCGCCTGCGTTCGGGGCGCGGCGATCTCAAAAAAAGTGGTGGGCACCTCAATGAAGAAATTGGTTTTGTTGGCAACGGCGCTAGCGATGGTATCGGGGTCCGCCCTGGCGGCTGATTTGCCGGTGAAGGCACTCAAGGCGCCTCCGCCTGCGCCGTTCGATCCCTGGGATATCGCGTTCGGCAGCGCTGTCATGAACGATTATATCTTCCGCGGCGTGACGCAGACGAACCATCAGGCATCGGTCACGGCCTATTTTGAGCCGCGCTACAACGTCAACAAGGATCTGCAGCTCTACGTCGGTACGTCGACCGAGAACATCTCTTTCGCCAACCGCGCGGCAGCCGAAGTCGACATCTATGGCGGTGTCCGCCCGACCTTCGGCGCGATGGCTCTCGACTTTGGTATCTGGGGTTACCTGTATCCGGGCGGACAATGCGCCGACAACGTGGTGACCGTCACGGGGCCTGGGACAGTGACCCCCGGCGGCGGGGTCTGCGCGGTCAGCACGAACACCATCTTTCTCGGCAATGGCAACGTGATGAAGAAGGATGTCAGCTTCTTCGAGGCCTATGCCAAGGGCACCTACACCATCAACGACAATTGGGCGGTCGGATACAACGAATTCTATTCGCCGAACTTCCTCAATTCCGGCGCCTGGGGCGACTACGCGTCGGTGACGGCCAAGTACACCGCGCCGGGCACGGTCTTCGGGACCAGCGGCGTCGGCATGTATGTTTCGGGCGAATTCGGCCGGCAGTGGTTGGGAACGACGGATGCATTCTACGGTGTGGCCGGTTTCCCGAACGGCATCAAATATGCCGACTACGATACCTGGAACCTCGGCATCGGCTTCACCTACAAGGTGTTCACGCTCGATCTGCGCTACTCCGACACCGACCTGAGCAAGGGCAATTGCAGTGCCTTCACCAGCTCCTTTGACGCGAGCGGCACGACCAACGTGACGCCGATCAATCCCGGCGGCACGGGCTCCAATTGGTGCGGCGCGGCCGGCGTCGCCAAGCTCTCGGTCGACCTGACGGCAATGACCAGCCTGAAGTAAGGCTGCGTTCGCGCGGATTTGCGAAAGGGGCGGCAGAGCGATCTGCCGCCCCTTTCCGTTGGCGTCGGAGATTGCCTCTGTGCCTGAGACGGCAAGTCTGCTGGTCGGCTGCTGTTAAGGCGTGTTTTCGTCGTGGCTATTCTCGGGTCTTATTCCAGAGGGGAGGGCGGCGGTGCAGGGGCGGCACATCGGCGCGTCCGCGCGCAAGGGGGCCTGATCATTCCGTTTTCTTGCGTCGGGTGCCGCCAACTCGGGCTTTGGCGGCGCTGACCTCCGGCACCACCTTCTCCGCTTCCTGGACCGCTTCCTTGGCGGTTTGCTTGACCGCCTTCTTGATATCCTCACTGCGGTTCTGCAGCGCGAACCGATCGCCGTTGGCTGTTAGCACGACATTGCGCTGGTGGAACGCTTCGAGCGTCGAGCGATGGCCGATCGAGACCACAGTGGTCGCTGGCAGTTTTTCCTCGAGCAGACGATACAGTGCGGCTTCCGAGGGTTCATCGAGCGATGCCGTCGCCTCGTCGAGGAACAGATATTGCGGCGCATGCAGCAGCGCGCGTGCGAGACCTAGCCGTTGCTGTTCGCCGAGCGACAGCGTCCGGTTCCAATGCCCCTCCTGATCCAGTTGCGCATCGAGCTTCGCCAGACCGACATCGGCAAGGATTTCCTTGACTCGTTCGGTGGTGAACGCGTCGACCGCCGCCGGGTAGACGATCGCAGCCTTCAGCGTGCCGATCGGGAAATACGGCCGTTGCGGCAGCATCATCAACGTGGCATGGGCGGGAATCGCGATCGAGCCGTTGCCGAACGGCCAGATGCCGGCGATGGCGCGGAACAGAGTCGACTTGCCTGCGCCGGAAGGCCCGGTTACCAGCGTACGCTCATTGGCGCGGATGCTGAAACTCTCCGCTGATACCAGCGGCGTGCCGTTCGGCAATTTGACGAGCAACTGCGCCAGATCGATCCCGTCCTGGCCGCTCGAACTGACCACGTCGATCGACGGCGTCTCGGTCGTCGTCAGCCTCGCAGCGCCGGCAATCGACATCTCGAAGCCGTCGAGACGGGCAACCACGGCGCGCCACTCCGCCAACGACCGGTAGATGCTGATGAAGAACGACAGCGCCTTCTGCACGCTGCCGAATGCGGCTGCCGTTTGCAACAAGCCGCCCATCTGGAACTTCCCGGCGAAGTAGGCTGGCGCAGCCACGATGAAAGGGAAGATCACCGCGGCCTGCGAATAGCTCGCGGTGAAGGCCGTGAGCCGCTTGGTCCGGCTCATGATGTCGTACCAGTTGTGGATGACGCGACCGAAGCGGTCCGAGAGCCGCTGCCGTTCGGCGCCTTCGCCGCGGAGCAACGCGATCTGCTCGGCGTTTTCCCGCACCCGAACCAGGTTGAAACGGAAGTCGGCCTCGAAGCGCTGCTGCTCGAACGACAAATTGACCAGCGGCGAGCCGATCCATTGCGTCAACGCGGTGCCGAACACCGCGTAGATCAGCGCACCCCAGACCAGATAGCCGGGAATCGCAAAGTCGCGGCCGAACATGTGCAGCGGCGCCGCTGCGGATAGGCCCCACAGGATGACGACGAAGGACAATAACGTGACGATCGACGAGAGTAGACCGATGACGATGCCCAGCGTCTGCTCGACGAACATATTGACGTCATCGGAAATGCGCTGGTCCGGGTTGTCGGCGGCATCGCCCTTCAGCTGCATGCGATAATGGTTGGCCTCGCACAGCCACGAGCCGAGGTAGCGCTTGGTCATCCAATTCCGCCAGCGGATCTGCAGCCACTGATTGAGATAAAGCGAGTAAATCGAAAGAACGACGTTGAGCGACGCCAGCACGGTGAAGACGACGAGTTCCCAGACGAACCCGCTCCAAATCCGCTCTTGCAGATCGTTGTAAAAGCGATTGTACCATTGGTTCACCAGGACATCGATCGCGACCAGTGCGAGCTGGATCGCGATCACCGCCGCAAGCAGCAGGCGGCCGGCCATTTTGTCCTCGGAACCGAAATAGGGAGCGGCGATCCGCCATACGATCGCGACGGTCGAGCGGATATTGTGCACAGACGAACCTTTCCTGGGGGACGGATACGGGGCCTGAATCAGGCCGATTTGGCGTCTTCGAAGCTCACCGGGATTTTTGTGCTTAGACTAAAGTCGTAAGTACCGTGATCCGGGCCGCCTGATGCGCCTCTTTGTCCGGACCCTAGCATGAGCATAACGGCGAGAGGCGGCGCGGTTCTCACATTTCGCGAGGTTTTGAGCGGACATTGGCCGGAGCAATCGGGCTGTTCCGCTTTTCCCCTATCGAGGAGGAAAAGCCTCTGCTATTGCACAGGGCAGGCGCCAGCGGCGCCGGCCCAGCCCCGCAGAACGTTGGCATCCTCCTCCGGCAGGGAACATCGCGGGCGGTCTGGTATGAGCTGGCTCGGCGGGAGGTGAAGCCGGCAAGCAGGCCGTTGTCGGCGCGAGGATCCACGCAAGCTTCGTCGATTCCTGTCCACGCGGAAAAATGGGCCGCTGTTGGCGGCCCATGAGACGCGTCGATTGCCGTCGGTTCGGCTGGTCCCTGCTAATGCGGCGGCAACATCGCGATGCTCGGGAAAAACAGATAGCAGGCCACCCCGATGATCACCAGATAGGCCAGCAGGACGAGGCACCAGCCGAAATTATGCCGGATGACCTCGCCTTCGTTGCGCACGAAGCGGCTGGTCGACACGCCGACGCTCGCGGTTTGCGGCGCAATCGGCTTGCCGATTTCGGCGCCGACCGAGTTCAACGTCGGCAGGAGCAGCAAGGGGAAGCCGAGCACCTTGCCGACAAGGGCCTGGAACGTGCCGAACATGGCGTTGGTTGAGGTATTGCTACCCGACAGGGCGACGCCGATGAAGCCCAGGATGGGTGCCACGACGATGAAGGCGGCTCCGAGCTTGGAGAAGGCGCTGGCGAGCGAGCCGGCCATGCCCGAGTAGTTGAAGACGTAGGCGAGGCCGAAGATGAACACACCAACAAGGCATGCGCCCCACATCTGCGACCAGGTCTTGGCGAAGATCGCGCCGATCTGACTCATACTGACGCGCAGCACGATCACCGTGATGATCCAGGACACCAGGATGGCCGAGCCGCCAACGAAGGGCGTCCAGTTGAACACGGCGCTGATGGTCGCTCCGGGCGTGATCGCCGAATTCGCGGTGACGCCGTAATGCAGCAGCACGATCGCGGGCAGATGCGACCAGGGGCCGGTCCAGGCGACCACCACCGCAATCAGGATTCCGATCGGCAGCCAAGCCATGCCCACTTCGCCGGCTGAGAGGCCGTGCGCCTCCGCCTGCATGTCGCCGGTCGATGGTGCGCCGCCATACGCTAAAATCTGCGCAGGCCGCCACACCTTGAGCAGCAGCAGCAGGACCACGAAGCACACGATCGAGCCGATGACGTCGGGCAAATACGGGCCGAGATAGATGGCCGTCGGCAACTGCCCGGCGATATAGCCGAGCGAGCCCACGATCGCGAGCGGCCACGCCGACCACATGCCTTTGCGGCCTGATACGAGGTAAAGCAGGATCCACGGGGGCAGCAGGGCCAAGATGGCCACGATCTTGCCGACCGATGCCGAATAGATCGGCAAAAGGTCTGCGAAGCTCATGCCGAGCGTGCCGGCAGTCACGGTGGCAATTGCAATGATCGGCGCTCCCAACGCGCCATAGGAAACCGGTGCATTGTTGGCAATGGCCGCGACGCGGATTGCGTCAAGGTCGGGAATGCCGATCGCAATCAGGATCGGTGCGACGAACGCCCAGGGGTAGCCGAATCCGACCAGTCCCTCGAGCAACGCGCCAAACGCCCAGGCGAACAGAATGGTCTGGACCCGCACGTCGCGCGTGGCGTGCTGAATAAGCCAGCGGCGCAATCTGTCGAATCCGCCGGTGGTCACGAGCGTATTGAACAGCACCACTCCCCAGAACGTGATCCAATCGACATTCCATATGCCGGTGGCGGAACCATAAATGTAGGCGAGCACGCCGTCGCCGAGCGGCATCTTCCAGACCCATAGTCCGAGCAGGAAGGTCACGATCGAGCCGATCAACACGGCGAGCCACGCGGATATGCGCAAGCCCGCCAACAGGAACAACAACAGCACGACCGGAACGAGTGCGACCAGCCAGGTCAGCAACAGGTTTCCGGTAGGATCGAGAATTTGCGAAAACATAGACAATTCCTCCCCCTCTTATGAGCCCGCGGGCTTTTTCTTTCGTTGCGCCGTTCGATGTCTCGAACGGTTGTCGAAGAATGCTCCTTCGCCTGACGCGAAGGAAGTCGGATTTGCTGCCATGCCCAGGCAAATTGGGCCTGTTCGTGACCTGCAGGCCGATGTCCATCCGTTGACGACGACGGTTGTGAAGTGAGCGTCTTCGGCCGAAACCAAGTTGATGCGGACCTCGCGCGCCGGAGCGACTTGCTGCGCCGCAATTTTTGTGTGGGCGAAATTTTGCGCGGGCGAATCTGGTCAAGGCCGTCATCGTCCGATACATCGTTTTTCGAGCCGCGCATCGCTGCTCAAGCATCAAGACATTCTAGAGAGGTGATATGGTTTCGGTCACATCTGCACTGGGGCAGACCAGTGTTGCGTTGATCCTGCTCGCATCCGTTGCAAATATCGGCCGCGCCCGGGCCGAAGACGGCTTTCCGTTCGGCATGGAAATGATGCTCGAAGCGCCGCCGCAACCCGGATCGAAGCGGATCCCGGATCTCGATATCGGCGACAATGGCGAGACCGTTCTGGAATTGTGGTGCAAGGGTGGCAAGGGCCAGTTCTCGGTGGCCGGCAATACCGTGATCTTCGTTCCGGGGCCGCTGGAAGATCGCTCCTGCCCGCCGGCGCGCGCGCAGGCCGACGATGAACTGGTCGCTGCGTTGAGCCAGGCCACCACCTGGAAGCGGCAGGGCGACCTCGTTGCCTTCATCGGCGCGAAGACGCTGCGCTTCCGCCTCAACACCAACTGAGCAGATTTTCCAAAAGGATCGTGCTCCAACAATAGAGCATGATCCGGAAAGGCATGACGGGCGGGTGCCGGCTTTCTCTCGCGACAAACGCGAGCGCGCGCGCGGAGATCATGCTCCAATAATCGAGCACGATCTGGAAAAAGTGGTGCCGGTTTTGCGAGAGATCATGCTCCAACCATGCAGCCGCCCCCGCGCGTAATCACTTCCAGATCGATTTGTCTGCGTCCCAGCGCTGGCCTTTGAGTTGCTTGTTGAGCGCGTCAACCGAGCCGGTGTCGTCCCGTTGATCGCCTTCCTCGTCGCTGGAGGAATCATCTGCGATATTGAGCTTGGCGCCGGCGGTCTCATCGCTCGTGGTCGTGACGGGATTGCTGATCCACAGCATCAAGCGGTCCGATTCTCCCGGTTTGTCGGACGCCACGAGGCCCGCAATCTCGATCGTGTCGGTCAGGCCGAGCGGGGGGACGAGTTCACTTGGCCGCTTGAAAGTCAGCTTGAGCTTGCCGGTGGTCGGGTTCCAGCTCGATGTATCCGGCTTGGCCGACAGCGTCTTGGCGAGTGCGCCGGAAATCGCAGCCAGCAGCTTGTCCTTGTTGACTTTGTCGCCATCGCGCCAGTCGGCGGCCGAAAAGCGGATCGCGCGATCCATCCCGACAAGGCCGGTGGTCCATCCTGCCGTCACGACGCCGGGGACCGCCTTGAGCTTCGCGACCAGGGCGCCGGCGCGGTCCGGATCAACGGTCATGTCGATGGTCTGCTGGCCGGCGCGCAATGCGTCGCAGGTCACGCTCAGGCTGGAGAGCGCAATCTCGACGTCCTGGCCACGCAGGCTCTTCAGGAGATCCGCCGCCGCGTCCAGCTTGACCTTGACGCCGATCGCTTCCGGCGAAACTTCGGTGAAGTCCTTGGGCGTGGCGGTGATGCCGTCATCGACGGTCTGGCTGTCCATGAACTCCTTCTCGCTGATGTCGGCATTGTCGCTGGACGCAACCTCGGTCACGTTCGGGCCGATATTGATCTGGCCCCTGAACTCGAAACCGTCGCCGCTCTGCTTGCGCAGCAATTTCACCGTGACGGGCGATTTGTCGGCGATGCTTTGCGTGGTGCCGGTCATGGTCTGGCCGTTGACCGCGAGATTGACGACGAAGCGGTCCTTGCGCTCGGAACTCTTGTCGGCGGGATAGCAGACATCCAGCACCGCCGCGCTGACCGTCTTGCCTTGGCGCGTCTCCTTCAGGATGACGTCGGCGTTGCCGTCCATCAATCCGTCGATCGAGGTGAAATACCTGACTTCGGTGGCGTTCGGGTCCGATTTCGACTGCAGCTTCATCTGGGCCGAGGCGAAATCCGGCGCGGCGGCCACCAGGCCGGCGAGGCAGAACAGAAGCGCGCGCATATGGTGTTCCTTGCAGCAGATTTGCGGGGATCGATCTGCCAGCGTTCATAGCAAAAAAGAAGGCCGCCCGGGGGCGGCCTTTGAGGCTCTGATCGTAAAAAACGACGGACAGAAACGGATGGGGCTCAGAAGCCCATGCCGCCCATTCCACCCATGCCGCCGCCGCCGCCGGCCATCGGTGCGGCCGCCTCCTTCGGCATTTCGGCGACCATGGCCTCCGTCATCACCAGCAGGCCGGCAACCGATGCGGCGTCCTGCAGCGCAGTGCGCACCACCTTCGCCGGATCGATGATGCCCTTGGCGACCATGTCGACATAGTCTTCGGTCTGGGCGTCGAAGCCGAACGTCTCGGACTTGTCCTCGAGAATCCTGCCGACCACCAGCGAGCCTTCGACACCGGCATTCTCGGCGATCTGGCGCAGCGGCATCTCGATCGCCTTAAGCACGATGTTGATGCCGGCCTGGACGTCGGCGTTGTCGTCGGTCAATTTGCCGACCGCCTTCTTGGCCCGCAACAGGGCGACACCGCCGCCCGGCACGATGCCTTCTTCGACCGCGGCGCGGGTGGCGTTGAGCGCGTCCTCGACGCGGTCCTTCTTCTCTTTCACCTCGACCTCGGTCGCGCCGCCGACGCGGATCACCGCGACGCCGCCGGCAAGCTTGGCCAGACGCTCCTGCAGCTTCTCGCGGTCGTAGTCCGAGGTCGTCTCCTCGATCTGCGCCTTGATCTGCCCGACCCGGGCTTCGATGTCGGCCTTCTTGCCGGCGCCGTTGACGATCGTGGTGTTTTCCTTGTCGATCACGACCTTGCGGGCGCGGCCCAGCATCTTCACGGTGACGCTTTCGAGCTTCATGCCGAGTTCGTCGGAGATCAACTGTCCGCCGGTCAGGATCGCGATGTCTTCCAGCATCGCCTTGCGGCGGTCGCCGAAGCCCGGCGCCTTGACGGCGGCGACTTTCAGGCCGCCGCGGAGGCGATTGACGACCAGCGTCGCCAAGGCCTCGCCCTCGACGTCCTCGGCGATGATCAACAGCGGGCGGCCCGATTGCACCACGGCCTCCAGCACCGGCAGCATCGCCTGCAGCCCGGACAGCTTCTTCTCGTGCAGCAGCACGTAGGCGTCCTCGAGCTCGGCGGTCATCTTCTCGGCGTTGGTGACGAAATAGGGCGACAGGTAGCCGCGATCGAACTTCATGCCCTCGACGATGTCGACTTCGGTCAACAGCGATTTGTTTTCCTCGACCGTGATGACGCCCTCGTTGCCGACCTTCTGCATCGCCTGCGCGATCATCTTGCCGATCGCGGCATCGCCATTGGCCGAGATGGTGCCGACCTGGGCGACCTCGGCGGAGGAGGCGACCGGCTTGGCGCGCTTCTCGATGTCCTTGACCACCGCGGCCACCGCAATGTCGATGCCACGCTTCAGGTCCATCGGGTTCATGCCGGCGGCGACCGACTTGCCGCCCTCGCGCACGATGGCGTGGGCCAGCACGGTCGCGGTGGTGGTGCCGTCGCCCGCGGTATCGTTGGTCTTGGAGGCGACTTCACGCAGCATCTGCGCGCCCATGTTCTCGAACTTGTCTTCAAGCTCGATCTCCTTGGCGACGGTGACGCCGTCCTTGGTGATGCGGGGTGCGCCGAAACTCTTTTCGATGACGACGTTGCGGCCCTTCGGCCCAAGCGTCACCTTGACGGCATTGGCGAGAATATCGACGCCGCGCAGCATGCGATCACGCGCGTCTCCGGAGAATTTTACGTCCTTGGCAGCCATTTGAATGCTCCTGAATGATGGGGTACGATCGTCCACTGCGCCGATGAATTGTGACTGTCCGACGTAAGGTCGGGCTTGAGCTGCAATCCATCGCCTTTTGCGGGACTCTTGCTGAGAGGATCGATGCCCGGGTCATCCCCGATCTGGTTGGGAACAGGCGCCCCGGGCATGACGACCGGCCTATATCAGGCCAGCACGCCCATGATGTCGGACTCCTTCATGATCAGGAGGTCCTCGCCATCCAGCTTGACTTCGGTGCCCGACCATTTGCCGAACAGCACGCGGTCGCCGACCTTGAGGTCGATCGGGATCAGCTTGCCCGATTCGTCGCGACCGCCGGGACCGACCGCCGTGATCTCGCCCTGCGACGGCTTCTCTTTCGCGGTGTCGGGAATGATGATGCCGCCTTTGGTCTTCGCTTCGGCATCGATACGCTTGACGACGACGCGATCGTGCAGCGGACGGAATGTGGATTTAGTCATGACGGTTCCTTTTGCGGGCTTGCTCTTCAAATCTTGGTGCTATCGGAGGCGGATCGGAATGCGGCCGTATTCGACGCCGGCATGGCGGCAAAAAGGCCAACATCGTTAGCAATCGCGCCTTCGGAGTGCTAATTGTGCGCCCGGAATATGGCTTGGCGCCGATCCTGTCAAGCAAAGCGGTTAAGCCCTTCTTGAGGCTGCTGTAAGATGCTAGGGGGCGAAACCTGAGTCGAGCGTTGGCCGTACGGATTGCTCGGATGTCGGTTTTACGCTTGGCTGTGGATGGGAGCGGCCACGATTTTTGTTCGGGGAAATGCCATGGTCAGTTTGGTTCGCGCGCGCACGGTTGCCGGGTTGGGAATCGTCTCGGCGCTAACGATATTCTTGGGTGCCTGCGGCAGCTTCAGCCTGACGTCGCCCACGGCCTCGGTCGCGCCGGAGCCTGGCGTGGCTCCCGAGCTGCCGCCGACGATCCGGCCCGCGGACTTGGTCGGCAAATGGGGGTTGGCATCCTACCAGAATCCCGCCGACCGGGCCCGCACCGAGGGCCAGGCCAAGGCGCAGTGCAAGCAGCCCTACGTGATCGGCGCCGGCACTTCGGGCGGTGTCGTCATGCATCTGGCGGACCAGGCGACGCCCCAGGAACTGCGGGTCAAGGGCAGCCAAGGCGGCAAGAACTATATCGGGCCGGCGGGCCCGCCCGGCGGCGAAGAGGATCGCGAGATCATCTCCTTCGACGGGCGCGTGCTGATCACCCGCTTCGTCGACCAGGATGCCGCGACCCGCTATGGCAACATGGTCTATGTCCGCTGCGGCGCACGCGCCTGAGCGGCGGCACAGCGGTCTCAAAATGGCGACCTGCCAAGAAAAACGCCGGCAAGCCCGCCGGCGTTCGCATGCGGTTGGCGCCGGGCTGAAGCCACCCGGCGGTCGATCAATCGAACAGGGCGTCGATATCGTCCTGTGAGGCATGACCGGCATCGCCGTCGAGCTTTGGTCCGTTCAACAGGCGGTCGTCGCCTTCTCTCGTATCGATGATTGCGGGCACATGCGCCTTGATGGCATCGACGCCGCCCCAGATCTCCATCATCACGTTGATGTGGTTTTCGATGAACTTCATCGTGCCCATCACCTTGTTGATGCGCTGACCGGTGAGGTCCTGGAAGTTGCAGGCCTCGAAAATCGAAATGACCCGTTCCTGGATCTCCTCGCTCAGCGTCCGCTGCTGATCCGGCGAGTTGACCTTGGCGAGCGCGCTTGCCGCCTGGTCGATGGATTCGGCGGCTTCCAGGATCTGCTGGGTGGCGTGTTCGGTGCCGCCGACCACGGCGCCGAGCTCGCCATTGACCTTGGCCATCTCCTCGCCGTTGAAGCTCGTGCCGTGCAGGACCGCGATCTCGCGCTTGGTGCGGTTGATGGCGTCGTGAATCAGGTCGAGCTCGACCTTGAGCTTTTCGCACTGCTCGATCTGAGCCCGATAGGTTTCGAGCAACGCCCGTGCTTCAGCAACTTCCCGCAATGCCGTGTCCTCGATTACCGCCGTCGCGGCGCTGGGGCCGCTACCACCGCCACCGCCACCGCCATTTGCCATCTGGGCGCGAAGGGCGCGCAGTTCGGCCATGATCTCGCGATGCATGGGACCGATGTCGCCTTCGACCTCCGGCATCGACAGGTCGCCGCCAAAGGCTTCTTCGATACGAAAACGTTTGCGATGAACGGGCATGAGTCTGTTCCTGGCCTTCACTCCGTCAAGTTTTACGCAGATGCGATTTAACACGGGGTTCACGCCGGAAACTGTCGTGATGCCACTTCGCAAGCGCCGCATAACCCCCGATTAACCATGCGCGCCTGCGTTCACACAAAATAAACCCTGGCGGCAAAGACCGTGGCCGATTACCGGAATGGTGAATCGGAACGCTGCTTCCGTTTACCAAACCGAGGCGGTTCTGATCTTAATTGGCGCGTGCGGGGCGCCACATGGCGGCCCTCGGACGAGGACGAAACCAGCACAGAGTACGTCAATGTTCAGAACCATGTCTGTTGCGCTGCTCGCCGGCGCGTCCCTTCTTGCATTCGGAATTGAACGGGCTGCGGCAATTGATGCCGCGACGGCGCCGCAGCCCGCCGTGGTCTATGCCGATCAGCCGCAGCCGCCAGCAGCGCCGCTGCGCACCGCTGATGCCGATCGCTCCCGCATGGGCGGCGGTTTCATCGAGTTCCTGTTCGGCAACGGAGCGCAGTCCGAGCGCTATCGGGACCAGCCGATCTATCAGCCGCAGCCGACCTACCAGCCGCAGCCCCTGGTGCAGCAGCCGCAGCAGGACGCGGCCACCGATCCGTCGGGGCGCCCGTTCGATCCGAAATTTGAGAAGCAGGAGGTCGAGTATCACGGCAAGGAAAGCCCCGGCACCATCGTGATCGACACGCCGAACAAATTCCTGTTCCTGGTCGAGGGCGGCGGCAGGGCGCTGCGCTACGGCATCGGCGTCGGCCGCCCCGGCTTCGCCTGGGCGGGCGTCAAGACGATTTCGGCGAAGCGGGAATGGCCGGACTGGACGCCGCCGGCGGAAATGCTGGCGCGTCGCCCCGACTTGCCGCGGCACATGGAAGGCGGTCCGGAAAACCCGCTCGGCGCGCGCGCGATGTACCTGGGATCTTCGCTCTATCGCATCCACGGCTCCAACGAACCCTGGACCATCGGCACCAACGTCTCGTCCGGCTGTATCCGGATGCGGAACCAGGACGTGATCGACCTCTACGGCCGCGTCAATGTCGGAGCAAAGGTCATCGTCCTCTGATCGATCTTACGGAAAGCCGGTGTCTACTTTTCCGGAAAATGCTCTTAGCCGATAGCAGAACGGCCGCCCGTCGGGCGGCCGTTTCGTTTCCGGCCGTTGCGGACGGCTCACGCGTAGTCGCTGCCGCCATCATTGCCGAAATTGTCCGAATCGAGATCCATATCGTCCCGGTCATCATCGGAAAAATTCGACGCAAGGTTATCAGGTCCTTGATCGTCTCCCTGGTCGAGCAGCCCGGCGCGCGAGTTGTCGTCGGCCCGATTGCCGGAACCACCGATGTCATCGATCCCGGCATCGCGGGCCAGCGAGCTGTTGGATTCATCACTCCAAGGGCTTGAAGGGCTTGCGGCACCGTCGCGGTCGACGATGACGGTGTCGCCGAAGCCTTGATGGCTGGCTCCCATCATCGAACGGATGCCGCCCAGCAGCAGCGAGCCGCCGACGACTCCGGCAGCGGCTGCCGCTGCGGTGCCGAGAAACGAACCGCCGCCGCCGGAGAGCGGGGCGCCATAGGATTGGCCGTAGCCGCCATAGGACGGCTGGCCATAAGGCTGCTGTGAAGAGCCGCCGGGCTGCTGTCCATATTGACCTTGCTGCAGCGCTTGGCCGCTGTTCAAGACTTGGCCACTATTCCAGACTGGACGGCTCGCCGGCGGCGGGACATTTGGCACCGAGCCGCGCGGCTGGCTGCTTTGGCCAAAAATCGTCTCACGCATCGAATCAAGGAAGCCGCCGCTCTGGCTTTGCTGCGGCGCGCTGGCCTGCTGCTCAAGCTCCTGGATGCGGCCGTTGGCGCGCTTCAAGGCCTCGTCCTGCAGCAGCACGGTCTGGACCAGGGCGTAAATCGCGTTGGGCGCCTTGCGCAAACCTTGCGCAATCGCGGCCCCGGCGTCCGGATCACGTGGCGCATTGTCCACCTTGGCGAGCCGGTCGAACAGATCGTCAACCAATTGGCGTTCTTGCGGTGTCATAGCCTTCTCCTCGGCGCTCTCGTCGCTTTTCACATCGCAGCGCGAGACAAAAATGTAGGAGGGGGTTTGTGTCGCGGCTAGCGGCGGCCTCGATTAAATTTCGGAGATGCGACAAGGCGGCCTGATTTCCCGAGGAATATCAACTCAATGTAACATTGTTCAGGGCCAGAAGCCGCGGAAAATCCTCGCCGGACAGATAGGCGTGCTCGATTTCGCGCACGTCTGTGAGCGGATCGAGCGCGACCAGGATCTCGTCGACGAAGCCTGGATGGCACATGATGACGCCGCGTTCGGGCAGTCCTTCCACAAATCGCTGCATCAGCGCGCCAAAATCCGGCTTGCGCGAGTAATCGTAGGCACCGGAGAAGGCCGGGTTGAAAGCGATGCCGGAGCGCGCCGCGTGGCGGCAAAACTGCGCGCTCAGGAGATCGAGCAGCAGGGCTTTCGGCGAGGACAGCCGTTGCCCCAGCGGGTGATTGCGCCGGGCCTGGCGGACCCAGGCGTTCGGCGCCTTGTCGCTCACAGCGGCCAGGAAGCCCTCGCGGACCTGGGGATAGAGTTGCACATGCTGATGGCCGTCGATGAAATCCGGAAGGCGGCCGAACATCTCCGCGAACGCCGCGATCTGCATCGCCAGTTCGGCCCGAATCATCTCGGGATCGAGCCGCCGCAACTGGCCGGCGCGCAGCATCTTGCCGAACGCCAGGAACATGTCGCCGTTGAGCGGCCGGAAGTGCATGGTCAGCGGACGAAATGGCGCGGTCAGCGTCGCATGCAGGCCGATAGCACAGCGTACGCTGCCCTTGGCAGCTCCTTGCAGCGCTTCCACCTCGTCGCGGCCGATCGCCGGTCCCACGACCATCACCGAGGTGGCGTTGAGGCGGCCGCGCTCGATCAGCTCGCGGATGCCCCGGTTGACGCCAGGGCTGATCCCATAGTCGTCGGCGCACAGCCAGATACGCCGGGGCGGCGCGGCGCCGTTCATTCGGCCGCGGTCCTTTCACCGGGGCTTGCGGCCGCCTCCGCCTCGCAACGTTTCTCGCTATGCTCGGCGACGAAATAGATCGGACGCGCCTTCAGTTCGGAGAGGATCTTGCCGATATATTCGCCGACGATGCCGATCATGATGAGCTGCACGCCGCCGATCGTCATCAGCCCCACGACCAGCGACGGATAGCCGGGGACCTGTTTTCCCGTGGTCCAGACCTCCCAGACGATGGAAAGGCCGAACAGGAAGGCGACAGATGCGAGCAGGACGCCCAACAGGCTGGCAAAGCGCAGCGGGGCCACCGAGAACGATGTCAGTCCCTCGATCGAAAGCCCGAGCAGCCGCATCACGTTGAACGTGGTGACGCCATGCGTGCGCGGCGCCGGCTCGTAGTCCACCCGGATCTGGCGAAAGCCGATCCAGCTCGCCAGACCCTTGAAGAAACGGTTGCGTTCGGGAAGTTGCTTCAGTGCCGCCACCGCGCGCGGCGACAGCAGGCGGAAATCGCCGGCGTCTTCCGGGATCTTCTGCCGGGCGCCCCAATTGATCAGGGCATAGAAGCCGCGCACGGCGAGGCGCCGCAGAAAGGTCTCGTTGTCGCGATTGGCCTTGGCGGTATAAACGACGTCGTAGCCGCCATTGATCCAGTGGTCGACGAGTTTTTCCACCAGATCAGGCGGATGCTGGCCGTCGCCGTCCATGAACATGACGGCGCCGCGGCGGGCGTGATCGAGGCCAGCCATCAGGGCGGCTTCCTTGCCGAAATTGCGCGACAGCGACACAACCTGAACGTCCAGCACATCGGCCGCAAGACCACGGGCGATGGCAAGCGTGGTGTCCTCGCTGCCGTCGTCGACATAGACGACCTCGCAAGCGAGCCCAAAACGCTGGCGCAACCGTGTCGCGAGCGCGCCGAGACGCTGGTGCAGCACCGGCAGTCCCGCCGCCTCGTTGTAGACGGGAACAACGATCGACAATCCCCGCGCCACGGCCGTCGCCGCCGTCGTGGACAGGTTCGAAACATCGCTACCCAGTATCATCAATCAGGTCCCCAACGCCCCACCCGCAACATATGGCAAGCGCATAGGCTTGTCGCCACAACGTTGGGCAGCGGCGCTTCGTCTCACGTTCCGAGGAACGCCTCGAGCCTGGCGAATAGCGGATTCTCGCGGTCGAGGACATAGTCGAGCGACGCGACCGACACCGTGTCCGCGCCGTGCGCGCGAAGGAACGAGCCGAGCGCGTAGAGCTGCGCCGGCGGGCAGTGCAGCGTCAGCATGCCTGACGAGGTCGGGCCGCCGAACGGCGAGACCACGCCAAACCGGTTATGGGCCTCGGCCAGCAGCGCGGCGTCGCAACCCTTGAAGCGGGTGCGGACCTCGCGGTATTTGCTGGCGCGCGCGCGGGCGGCGATGTGATCGAGGATGATGCGCGCGGTCTCGCGCGCCTCGCTCGACCAGTCGGCCTCGCGCGAGGCCACGAGATTGGCCTGGCTGCGCAGGATCACGCCGTCGTCGAGCACCTTCAGCCCGTTGGCCGCGAGCGTTGCGCCGGTCGTCGTGATATCGACGATCATCTCGGCGGTGCCGACCGCGGGCGCGCCTTCGGTCGCGCCCGCGCTCTCGACGATGCGGTAGTCGACCACGCCGTGCGCGGCGAAGAAGGTCCTGGTGAGATTGATATACTTGGTTGCAACGCGCATGCGCCGGTTATGCTGTTCGCGAAAACCCGTGGTGACATCGTCGAGATCGGCCATGGTGCGGACGTCGATCCAGGCCTGCGGCACGGCCACCACGACATTGGCGTTGCCGAAGCCGAGATGGTCGATCAGCAGCACGCGCTTGTCGGCGTCCGCGATGGTTTCGCGCACCAGATCCTCACCGGTGACGCCGAGATGCACCGCGCCGCTCGCAAGCTGGGCCGCGATGTCGCTCGCCGACAGATAGGCGATCTCGACATGGTCGTAGTCCATCATCGTGCCGCGATACTCGCGCGCGCCGCGCGGCTTGGCCAGCGTCAGTCCGGCGCGAGTGAAGAAGCCTTCGGCATTCTCCTGCAGGCGCCCCTTGGAGGGAACCGCGAGGACGAAGGGCGCGCTCATGACTTGTTCCCGCTCGCTGCGGCATTGGGTGCGCGGTCGATCTGGATCAGGGCCTCGACCCAGACCGCGAAGCCCACCGCCGGGATCGGCGTGGCGGCGCCGAGCTGCGTCATCAATCCGTCGTAGCGGCCGCCCGCCACCAGCGGTTCGAGCCCACCGCCTTTGCCGTGCAGCTCGAATTCGAAGCCGGTGTAGTAGTCGAGGCCGCGCCCGAACGAGGTGGAAAAGCGGGTCTTGCGGAGATCGATGCCGCGTCCGGCCATGAAGCCGATCCGGCTTTCGAACTGATCGATTGCGGCGGTGAGCTCGAGTCCGGCGTCGGTGGCGAGCGCGCGCAGCTTGGCGAGCGCCGTATCAGGTGTGCCCGAGATCGAAAGAAAGCGCTTGATAATGCCGATGGCGTCGCGCGGCAGCGCGCCGGCCTTCAGCGTCGATTGCTCGAGGAAGCGGTCGGCGATTTCGGCCACCGTGCGTCCCCCGACATTGGTCGCACCCGCGATCGACATCAGGTCGGTGACCAGCGCCAGCGCAGCCTTGCGGTCGGAGCCCGCGAGCGCCGCCAGCACGCCCTCGTATTCATTGTGGCCGGGCCCGGTTGCGAGCGTCAGCTGCTCGATGTCCTGGGCGAGGTCAATCTTGCGGTTGAAATCCTTGATCAGGCGGCGCCGCCACACCGGATAAAGGTTGAGCGCTTCGATCAGCACATTGAACAGCGCGACATCCCCGGTACGGATCTCGACCTCGGTCACTCCGAACGCGGCGGTAGCCTCGAGCGCGAGCGCCAGCATCTCGGCGTCGGCCGCGGCGCGGTCCTGACGCCCGAAGGATTCGATGCCGGCCTGCAGGAACTCGCTCGGCCGGTTGCCGCGATGGCGAAATACGGCTCCGAGATAGCTGAACCCGGCCGGCTTGCCGGCGCGAGGCGAGGCGAGATAGTCACGGGCCACCGGAATGGTGAGGTCAGGACGCAGGCACAGTTCCTCCCCCCCGGCGTCGGTGGTCAGATAGAGGCTCTTGCGCATGTCCTCGCCGGAAAGATCGAGGAAAGGCTCGGCCGGCTGCAGGATCGACGGCTCGGCACGGGCATAGCCCGCCTGGGCAAACGACAGCAGCAGCGCGTCCGCCCATGCGGCGGGTGCGGTCGTGGCAGCGGTCGGTGCGGCTGTCAGGGGCATTTCGAGTGTCCAATATCCGTCCGGCCGGTTTAAGGTCCGGAGCCGGCGGAGCCCCTTAGCATGGCCCGGGAGCCGTTTCGACAAGGATCGGGCAAGGGATTACAAGTGATTAACAGGCGGGGAGGACGTTTTCACCGTCCCCGGCCGACCCAGTCGCCCAGCGAGGCCTGCACCAGCGTCAGGGCCGCCACCGCGGCGGTATCGGCACGCAGGATCCGCGGACCCAAGGACAGTCGCAGGGTTTGCGGCTGGCGCAGCAGGACGGTGCGCTCCTCCTCGGCGAATCCACCTTCGGGGCCGATCAGTACGTCAACGCCATGGGAGCCCGCTGGCGCCGATTGCAGCGCCTTTAGCGGATCGGTCACGTCGGCGGTTTCGTCGCAGAAGACGAGCAGGCGCCCGGTTTGGCGGTGCTGCAGGAAGCGTTCCAGTGGCACGGGGTCTTCGACCGTCGCAAGACCAAGGATGCCGCATTGCTCCGCGGCCTCGATGACATTGGCGCGCATCCGTTCGCCATTGACTCGGGCCACCTGCGTGAATCTGGTGAGAACCGGTTGCAGGCAGGACGCGCCCATCTCGACCGCCTTCTGCACCATGTAATCGAGTCTCGCGTGTTTGAGCGGCGCAAACAGGTAGCGCAGGTCGGGCTTGCGCTCCTGCGGCCGGGTCTGGGCAGCGATCACCAGTTGATCCGGTCGCTTGCGCCCCGCGATTGCAGCCCGCCATTCGCCGTCCCGCCCGTTGAAGACCAGGATGGTCTGGCCGGCCGACAGCCGCAGCACGTTGCCGAGGTAATTGCTCCGGTTGCGATCCAGCGCGACGGTTTCACCCGGCGCAAGTGCGGCGTCGACGAACAACCGGGGCGCCCGGAAGTCGAGTTCAGGCATTTGTGAGGTTCCTATCCGGGCGCGTTTTAACCGAAAAGTGTAGAATCGGGGTCAAATACCGGTTTGAAGGTGCGGCCCTGCGCCGCGCTATTGCCAAATTCGCCGGGTTGTTAAGATCCGGCAGGAATCGTAAAAGCCGGACGTCGTAAAAGCCGCAAGTCTCAAGAGCCGTACGTCGAGCCGTTCTCGGACAATCGCGCTTCTATCTGGAAGACTTTTGGACCTTGCCGGAGAAACAACCTTGATCATCCGCCGTTTGATGCTGCCGCTGACGCTGGCCCTCATGATCAGCCACGCCGACCGGGCGGGCGCCCAGGGGGCATTCCCTGCGCCGCTTCCCGGGCGTATCCAGCAGAACGATCCGGCCTTTCCGCCGGTGAATGGCGCGGCGCCAAGCGCTTCGATGGGCGGAGCGCCATCTGGCGGCTTTCCATCAGCCGGCGCGGCGCCGATCACCGGCGCAGGCTTCGGC
>NZ_JBAURI010001193.1:0-4940 GCF_049581145.1 Bradyrhizobium sp. | reverse complement strand
GTGATGACTGAAATCGGGGATGCGCGATATGATTGATCTGTCGAATTTTGGTCTCTCGCTGCCTCTTTGAGGAAAAAATTGATTGTGAAGCGTCTTTGCCGTTACGCAGTGAGAATAGCGTGCGATGCCCGCCAACTGACGCAGCTGAATTGCCAGAGTGCTGATAGGAACTCTGAGGTCTTGCAGAACCGCACGCTTGTCGCTGTCGAAGATGGCGATGGTATTTCCCAAGCAGTCGACATATAGAGTGCCTTTCTCCAACTAGGGTGGATCTGTCCCGTCGCTACCACGACCTTGATCGTTATCCGAGCCGCTCGAATTGTCGCAATTGCTTTGTCGTCTCCTGCCGTCGTATAAGATCCGGTCCTCATAGCCTGAAATCCAGAGCGCTTTCGGATTTTGTCTGGCGATAATCAATTCGCCAAGTGTCTCGGCCGAACCCGGAGAGCGGTGTACCTTGAATACGATACAACCAACGGGGAGTCTAGAGTCCGACGAAACGCGCGTATCGGGCGATGCCATCGCTGTGCTCGTAGATTGATCGTTAGTCATGCCGACGACCTCGAGCTTTCCCCATTCGGTCGAGAGCACAAATCGTGATCGAGCCAAGCCGGAGAGGCCGCGTTGTGACTCGTTGTGAATTTTCCACGAAGTCTCGACGGGGACAGCAAAGGATTTGTGCCCCTCTATCTCCCGGCATTGAAAAGTGTATTGCAGTTTGATCCCCTTGTGATGCAATTCCTTGTGTAGCAGGTGCAGCGCTCCAACATCATCATTGACCCTTCTTATAATTGCCGTCTGGTTTTCTAAGCTGACAAAATTGAACTGCTTCAATGCAAGAATGGCTTCCTCAACAATAGTTAGCCACTTGTTTCGGGCCGGCCATCCGGATGAAGAGGTGTATCGGCCATCGCCGGTACGTTCTAAGAACTCATCCGGATGCGTGATGTGAAACACAAAGATAATACGAATGTTGGGGTAGTTGCGATGAAAAATGCGCAGTGTTTCTATCAGATTGTTGTCGAAGCGCTCCGGCCGAAATACGATTTCTTTTGTGCCGATTCGAACGATGTCAACGCCAGCTTGGGCCGCCGCTTCCAGATACCCGTACAGTCTGTTGTTGCTTAGGATCATAGGGTCTCCGCCTGACAGAAGAATCTCTGAAATCGGATGGCGGCGTTCACTGTGATCTAGTTTTGCAGAGTCGCATTGAAGGACCCGCAGATTGTGTTGAATGACATAGTCGCGTAGTTCCTCGGGCCGAACGAGACTCTTACCGGTGGACCGATTAAAGAGATCGAGGCGGTAGCAATATCGGCAATGCGCTGAACAGGCGAGCGCGGTATGCCCCAAGACGATTTCATCGTACTTGTGGATGATCTTGCCGCTGAGACAACCTGGGCTGTAGCGACCTTGATTTGATGGGTCTTGCTCGCCGCTCAGATCGTGAGTCTCGTCTTCGTTGGGAATCACAAGCGCTATGAGTGGACGGCTTGGTGGCATCTTCGGAAGAATTGTGGAACCAGTTTCGTCTTGCATGCCGACGCCAAGCGCAAGCGCAAGGTAGTGCGGGTTGATTCCGAATACCATTCGGTTGTCGACGTGAGCGTCCCGCAACCGCAAGAATTGCTCTTCACCCAGAATCGTACGCAACAAGTTTCCTACCGCTTCCTTGGTGAAGTGGCCACGTGTCACTAAAACACTCGACAGATCAGTCTCTGGGATAGCTTGGTCATTGCTTACTTCGCTTGCATATGTGCTCATGGCAGAGTTCCTGGATGTGCCGGTTACAGAGTATCGGACGGCCAACTCATGTCCGGGAAGGGGTAAGCCGTTCACCCATGTGCATCACCATGCACGCGTGCTCTGGAATATCCGATAAGCCGAGAAGCCAGCATCCATAAGCCGAAAACACAACTCCCCAGCGAAAACCGGCGACTTAGGTCGTTTCAACCGATGTAGCCAAACTTCGCCGATTGGCGGGGTCGACGTGCTTGGAAGGTGTGGCTGTGCATGAGGACGCTGGAGCCAGCGAAGGCATCGATGATGGGCTTGCCGATCAATAGGCCGCCGATGGGCTGGTAGCCGCCGCCGAGGCCCTCCACGACGATCTGGATGCTCGGCGTGATCCCTACCATGCCGGTGACAGATGTGGTGCACGACCTTGAAGTGGCCACGCGCGGCGGTGCCCCAGCCGGTAGTGGCGCCGACACGGGTTCGGCCATGAGAGCGGCGACGTTGCTGGGGCCGAGACGCTAGAATTCGGTTTAAGAGCTCGTCCACGAGGCGTTGAACGTATTGTGCCTCGGTCTCGCCGGTGTGCTGCCAGCGGTAGGCGAAGCAAGGGGAGACGAGAGAGAAGGCGCCAGAGAGGAGGGGACGTCGGGTGCGCGGCGCATCATGTTGCCGCCGGCGGAGAGGGAGCCAAGCGTGTTGCCACGGTAGTCCTGCTGGCGACCGAGCGGGCGCGTTGGGCTCACCGATCTCAGGAAAGTATTGGGGGGCCAGCTTAATACCGGCTGCACTGCCTTCGGAGCCTGGGGAACAGAAATTGGCGTGGCTCAGACCACCGGGTTCGCGACGTAGGCGAGCTTGGAGAGTTGGTCGCTGATCGCGGCGTTGTTCCTTGGATGGCTGCGGCCCAAGCAGGCGACGGCGGCACCGCCGGAGCAGTCCATGATTTCGCGTCCGTCAGCGGCGTGCAGATAGATCCTTCGCCCCGTCGCGAGCGTGGGCTCGGCAAACAGAGGGTGATTGAGGACACGGCTCATGGCGACCATATCTCCACTGAGAGGCTGCTTGTAAATTCAAATGTTGGCATTTCGCGATGCGGCGTTCGGGATATGTCAGATATTTTGTGTAAGCGACCTCTGTGAGAGTTGAATCGCAGTCGTTTCTCGCATCAGCTGGACATCGCCGTCGATCCCATGGTGGCTAACAATGGCCGGGCGGCAAGCTCTACCAAGACTGCCGCCGCCGCAGGCGGGGGCTGCAGGCCGCCTTTACGGAGCTTGCTGGTAGGCCATACTCGGGCCACCGGATCGATCGGGTGATCGACACCGATCGCTCGGTTATTGTCACGTGATTTGGCACCAGCTGGTCATCTTGCTGATCCCGGAAAGCTTGAGCCGAATTGAATGGCTAGCTGGCCGATGGCGTTCGGACACTCTGTGCTCCGCCGCCACCGCAAGCCGGGATTCCTGATCGCGAGGTAAAGCAACTTCAATGCCGCGTCGTCGTTGGGAAAGCTGCGGCGGTCCTGATGATCTTGCGCAAGCTGCAGTGCAGCGCCGCGACCGCATTGGTGGTGTAGATCATTTTGCGGATGCCGGGGGCAAACGCGAAGAATGGAACCACGTGTTCCCAGGCGCGGCGCCAGGCTTGGCCGATCGCCGGGTAGCGTTTACCCCATTCGGCATCGAACTCCTTGAGCCGCGCCAGCGACATGTCGGCATTCTCGGCCCCGGTATATCGCCTTGATTGCCGGCAAAATCGCTTCGCGATTTTTCTAGGACGCGAATGGCAGGCTGTTGCGGATCAGGTGCACGATGCAATTCTGGACTAGGTCTGCGGATAGACCGAGGTGATCGCTTCGGGAAAACCCTTCAGCCGTCGACCACCGCGATCAGGATGTCGTTGACGCCGCGCATCTTTAGTTCGTTGATCGCCTTGAGCCAGAATCGGCGCCATCGGTCTGCTCGATCCATAGGCTCAAAAGATCCTTCTCATCGTCTGGATTGAGTGCCAGCGCGGCATAGGTAGCATTGTTCTTGACCAGGCCCTCATCGAGATCTTGAGCCCGCGGGGTATAGAAAAACACCACCGGATAGACCGGGGCGCGCGGACGATTAGCCATTGCCGCACTTCGTCGAGCACCGCGCCGGTCACCCGGCTGATCGAATCCGGCGAGACTTCGGCCCGATAGAGTTCAGCCCAATGCCCCTGGATCTCACGCACCGTCATGCCGCACGCGTAGAGGCTCAGGATTTTGTCGTCGAAGCCGTCGAAACGGCTCTGGCCCTTGGCACAATCAATAGCGGATCGAAGCTGCCGGCTCGGTCGCGTGGCATGGGGATGTCGCGATTTCGCCTTCCTCGGTCAGGTCGTCTTCGCTTGTGTCGTTGCGGCTGTTGCCGCTGCCGCGGCCGCGGCCGGCCGGATCGCCCTTCTCGTAGCCAAGATGATTGCTCAGCTCCGCGCCATTGGAAGTCTGGCAATTGAGCGAGGCGGGATAAAGCGGCTTTGCGAGCCGGGCACGGTCGTGCATCAAGATGCACGGTGTCGCGCATCTTCAAGCCTGACGCTGCACACTGCGATACGCGCGAGCTGGTTCACCTGGTTTAGTCTGGAACAAATAACTGGTCGGCAATTGCACCGGCCGTCAACTCCGCAGTTTGGTAGAGAGAGGAGCTGTCGATGAACTCAGATCACGCCTTCACCAGCGGTCTCGGTGGACGCGGCAAGTATGCGCAAAAGGGTTTCGAAGGCCGTTCAACATCCGCGACATTTCCTCGTGACAACAATTGGCGTTGGGCGAGACGCCTTGAAAGGGACGAAAGGGTTGCCGAAGCTCAAATTCGCAACGAAGAAGCTGCTGCCATTAAAGCGCTAGCGCAGGACGAATAAGATCGCCGGTTCGTCTGAATAAGATTTCCGCAAAAAGCAACTCACTGGTTGCGAGTTGCTTTCTTTCCAAAAGGGATCATGCGGGGAATCGAGTTTCAAGAAGGGTCTGCGTTCGTGCTCCACGCGTTTGGCGTGCAGCGACAAGCCGATGCCATCATGTCAAAGAACCTTACCGAGATCGCCCCGACGCGATCGGGAAATCGTGGGCGCTGTCGGTGGTGCGCACCCGGCGTGGCCGCGCCATGATGGCCCTGATCCCGTGATGGCGCATCAATCGCTCGATGCGGCCGCGGCTGGCCCCGCGGCCTTGAGCC
>NZ_JBAURI010001192.1:0-5910 GCF_049581145.1 Bradyrhizobium sp. | reverse complement strand
GGTGAAGTCGGCCTCCGCCAGCACGTCCGGCGGGCATTCCGGGTGCGCGATGATCTGCACCGAGGGATCGGCCTCGCGAAGGCTGCGCAGCTCCTCGCCGGTGAAGCGCTCATGCACCTCGCAGGCGCCCTTCCACGCGATGATCTTCACATCGGTCTGCGACGCCACATAATTCGCGAGGTACTGATCGGGCAGGAAGATCACGCTCGGCGCATTGAGGCTCTCGACCACGGCGACCGCGTTCGACGAGGTGCAGCAGATATCCACCTCGGCTTTGACGTCGGCCGAGGTGTTGACATAGGCCACCACCGGCACGCCCGGAAATCGTTCGCGCAACAGCCGCACGTCGGCGCCGCTGATGCTGGAGGCGAGCGAGCAGCCGGCGCGCGAATCCGGAATCAGCACCGTCTTGTGCGGGTTCAGGATTTTTGAGGTCTCCGCCATGAAGTGCACGCCGCATTGAACGATGGTGCCGGCCTTCACCCTGGCGGCTTCGACGGCCAGCTGCAGCGAGTCGCCGACGATGTCGGCCACGCAATGGAAGATCTCCGGCGTCTGGTAATTATGCGCGAGGATGACCGCGTCGCGCTCGGCCTTCAATTCGTTGATCGCCTTGATGTAGGGCGCCATGAACGGCCACTCGACCGGGGAGATCACGTTCTTCACGCGCGCGTAGAGATGCGCGGTGGCGCGTTCGACCTCGCCGGTCCATTGCAGCGCAGGCATCGGTAGCACGCGCGCAGGCGCCGCCCGGTCTGGGCGGTCGCGGGATGGCTGGGCGGAGGCGGGGGCCGGCCGGTTGAAATCGTCGCGTCCGTAGATTGCTGCGATCGGCATGGGAGCCTCCCTTCGTTTTCCTCGAACCTATATACTCATTTTGAGTATATCTAGGCCTTGATAAATCCGGCCCGAAGGGCCGGCGATCTTCCCGTCATGTCGGACCCATCCGCAGTTTGCGAAAATCCGGCTCGTCTTGGGAAGCGACTTATTCTCAATATGAGCAAATCAAATATAGCATGCCGCTCGAAGGGCTGCCAGACCGGCTCAGCAGCTAATTTGTGGGATCTGACCGCGCCGATTTGCAATGCTGCATTGCCCATTCGACTTTTCTCCGCGGCCGGCTTGGGATTTCCATGCGAATGCATTAAACGGCTGGGGCCGGCTTGGACGCCTCTCGCCTGGGCCGCGAACAGGATGGGGGGACATGCATGTCGGCAATCGCGGGTGAAGTGCTCCCGGCCTCCGGACGTTCGAGCTGGCGTACGCCGCTCATGATCATTGCCTGCGGTTGCGCGATCGGGATGCTGAGTTTTGGGCCGCGGGCGAGCCTCGGCTTCTTCATCCAGCCCATGAGCCGGGAGTTTGCCTGGGGCCGCGACGTGTTCGGCCTGGCGCTGGCCGTGCAGAATCTGTTGTGGGGCCTTGGCCAGCCGCTGGCCGGGGCGATCGCCGACCGCTTCGGCATCCTGCGCGTGATGTGCGTCGGGGCGCTGCTCTACGCCGGCGGCCTTTTGCTGATGCGTTATGCCACGAGCCCGCTGTCGCTCGACCTCGGCGCCGGCGTGCTGGTCGGCTTCGGCCTGGCGGGCTGCTCGTTCAACCTGGTGTTGTCGGCGTTCAGCAAGTTGCTGCCGCCGGAGCGGCGCGGCCTCGCACTCGGTTTCGGGACCGCTGCCGGCTCATTCGGCCAATTCCTGTTCGCGCCGATCGGCGTTGCCATGATCGACAATCTCGGCTGGCAGACCGCCCTGATGGCATTTGCCGCCCTGATGCTGTTGATCGTGCCGCTGTCGCTCGCGCTCGCGACGCCGTCTGCGGCGGACCAAGTGCCTGACCATGTCTCGGCCCATGCCGCAGCCGCGCACCAGCAGTCGTTCAGGACGGCGCTCGCGGAAGCCTTCGGTCACCGCTCTTACATGCTGCTGGTGCTCGGCTTCTTCACCTGCGGCTTTCAACTGGCCTTCATTTCCGTGCATCTGCCGGCCTATCTGGTCGATCGCGGCATCCCGGCGCATGTCGGCGGCTGGGTGGTCGCCACCATCGGGCTGTTCAACATCATCGGCTCCCTCGGCGTCGGATGGCTGCAGAGCAGGATGCCCAAGCGCTACATTCTGTCGGTGATCTACGTCCTGCGCGCGGTTACGATTGCGCTGTTCATCTCGTTGCCGATCTCCCCCTTCGCCGCCGTCCTGTTCGGCGCCGCCACCGGCCTGACCTGGCTTTCCACCATCCCGCCGACCTCGGCGCTGGTCGCCATCATGTTCGGCACCCGCTGGTTTGCGACCCTCTACGGATTTGCCTTCGTCAGCCATCAGATTGGCGGCTTTCTCGGCGTCTGGCTCGGCGGCGTGGTGTTCGAGAAATTCGGCTCCTACACCCCGGTCTGGTGGCTTTCGATCCTGTTCGGCGTGCTGTCGGCGCTGATCAACCTGCCGATCGTGGAGCAGCCGGTGCCGCGGGCCGTTGCGCAGCCGGCCTGATGCGATAAAACCGCTGGATAGAACCCTTGCAGGCATGTTCAGGGAGTTGACCATTGGCGACGTTCAAGGCGATCAGGATCGAGAAGGCGGACAAGGGTACGACAGCCGCGCTCACGCAGTTCGACGAGGCCGAACTGATGGAAGGCGACGTCACCGTCGACGTGGAATGGTCGACGCTGAACTACAAGGACGGGCTGGCCCTCACCGGCAAGGCGCCGGTGGTGCGGCGCTTCCCGATGATTCCCGGCATCGACTTTGCCGGGACCGTCGCGCAATCCTCCGATCCGGCGTGGCAGGCCGGCGACAAGGTGATCTGCACCGGCTGGGGCATGGGCGAGACCCATCTTGGCGCCTATGCCGAGAAGGCGCGGGTCAAGGGCGACTGGCTGGTGCGGCTGCCGGGTGCGCTTTCGACCCGCGAGGCGATGGCGATCGGCACTGCCGGCTTCACAGCGATGCTGGCGGTCATGGCGCTGGAAAAACACGGGCTGTTGCCGGATAGCGGGCCGATCGTGGTCACCGGCGCGGCCGGTGGCGTCGGCTCGGTCGCGACCGCGGTGCTGTCGAAACTCGGCTATCGCGTCATCGCCTCGACCGGCCGGATGGCGGAGGCCGACTACCTGAAGAAGCTCGGGGCCGCCGAGGTGATCGACCGCAACGAGCTGTCCGCGCCCGCCAAGCCGCTGGCCAAGGAGCGCTGGGCGGGTGGGGTCGACAGTGTCGGCTCGACCACGCTTGCCAACCTGCTGTCGATGACGAAATACGGCGGCGCGATCTCGGCCTGCGGTCTGGCCGCGGGGATGGATCTGCCATCCTCGGTTGCACCATTCATTTTGCGCGCGGTGTGCCTTCTCGGCATCGATTCGGTGATGTGCCCGCGTGCGGCCCGCAAAATTGCCTGGGATCGGCTTGCCAGCGACTTGGATCTGACAAAACTTATTGAAATTACTAGCGAAATTGGCCTAGACCAGGTCATCGGCAGAGCGCCGCAGATCCTTGCGGGCCAGGTTCGTGGTCGCGTCGTGGTAAAAATTTCCTAGTGCCGTTCAGACTTTACCAACCAAGCTGCTCCAATGTTGCCACGGTTGGTATGGTAAGCAGTAGGTAAAGGATCAGGCGTCGCCCGCTGCCAGGAATTCGGAGTTACAGCATGCTTGCGCGTTTCGTACTGGGTACCGTCACCGCTGGGGCCATGATCTTGCCAGCGTTTGCCGGCATGATGAAGGCGGATGAGGCGCGCAAATTCGTCGCCGGCAAGATCTTCACCTTTACCTGCTTCGACGGCACCCGCGGCGCGGGCCGGATCCTCGACGATATGGGCGCGGCTGGCGCGGTGCAGTTCTCCGGCTCCGGACCGATCCGCCACCTTCGGCTGCCCGGCAATACGCTGCAGATTCGCGGCGAGGCGGTTTGCGCATCGCTCCGCGGCCTGCCGTTCGAACCCTGCTTCAATCTCGAGAAGAAGGACGAACGCAGCTTCCGCGGCTCCGTCTCCGGCATGAGCTTCGCCTATTGCGACTTCAACAACCAGGGCGGCGCGCAGATGCTGATGGCGCGCGCGGTGGCCCACCCGCATTCGCTGCACACGGTGGAGCGGACCGGATCGATCGATGCGTCTCACGAGATCGCCGCGCGCGTCGAGACGCCGCGGGTCGAGAGCGGAAAGATCGAACCGGCGAAGCCGGAAGCGAAGTCCGAGCCGGCGCAGACGGAAGCCGCGCCGGAACTGCGGCGTTCGACCGAGTAATCCGGCGCCGGTCGGCGCACCGGTTCACGATCTCGCATCGATCGAAAGATTGCCTGCGGCGATGTGCTGTCACGGCGCCGTAGTCGCACGGGCGGATACTTTCATGCGACGGTAGCGAGTCCGGCCCCAGATTTGGGCCCAGGGGACGGGCCCAACGTATGGGTTAAGACATGTCGCTCTACTTCTTCCGGGTCAGCCGCGGTCGCTATTCCGGTCTGTCCGATCAGCCGTATGAATGCGAAAACCGTCAGGCTGCCTGGGCCGAAATGACGGCGGTCTGCTCCAATCTGGTCGGCGGCATTTCCCGCTCTCTCGAGCAGGGCGCCGAATGGCAGATGGAACTGCTGGACGAAGCCAAGACCCCGGTATTCCGGATTCGTCTGGTGGCGGAGTCCCTTGGATAGCCGACCTTGCATGCAAGGCCGCCTCTGGCCAGTGGTTGTTCGATACGATGCGGCCAATCGAAAGTTGCCGTCGTTTCAATGGGTTCGATCCCCATTCCCCGTAATCCTACGGCCTGCGGTGTTTAGCAAAGATTGGTCACTCGAGCCTATGGCTGGAGGCGCGTTGACGCGGCAGCTTTCGCTCGCCGCCTGCTTCCCGGGGAGAGTTCGATGGACCACCAGCCGAAAAGCGGCCTCCGATTCATGGTGCGAGGACGGATCCTGCTCCTGTTCGCAGTCTGCACGTCCCTGGTGATCGCCGCGGCGGCCTTCGGCTTCTGGCAATTCTCGGACGGCCTTCGGGTGTTCGATGAGGATGTGATGTCCCGGCAGTCCGACGCCATCGATGTCGAAGCGGTCGAGATCAATTTCAAGAAGCAGGTGCAGGAATGGAAAGACACGCTATTGAGGGGGAAAAAGCCCGAGGCGCTGGACAAGCATTGGGGCGCCTTTCAGCAGCGCGAGAATGAGGTCCGCGATGTCGCGGAGCGGTTGAGCCGGCGCATCGCCGATCCGGAAGCCGCCCAATTGGTCGCGCAGTTCCTGACCGCTCACAAGACGATGGGCGAGGCCTATCGACGCGGATTGCAGCAGTTCAAGGACCACGACTTCGAGAGCAGCATCGGCGACAAGGCCGTCGCCGGCATCGATCGCGCTCCCACCGAATTGCTGGGCAAGGCAAAGGAGCGCCTGCTGGCGCTGGCGGGCGCCACGGCGAGCCAGGCCAAAGAGGATGCGCATCGGACCACCTGGATCACGATCCTGCTGCTGGGCGCGGCAACGGCTGTCGGCGCGGTGGTCTTTCTCGTCGTCGTGCAAGGCAGCATTTCCAGGCCGCTCTCCAACGGCGTCCGCGCGCTCACCGAGCTTGCAGGCGGCAACACCGGCGTGCCGGTCACCGGTCTGGAGCGGGGCGACGAGATCGGGCAGGTCGCGCTTGCGATCCAATCGCTGAAGGAAAAGCTCATCGAGGCGGAGCAGTTGCGGACCGAGCAGGTGGAGCACGATCAGAGGCAAGTGCGGCAGCGCAAGGCGGAGATGCACGAACTCGCCGACAGTTTCGAAGCGGCGGTCGGCCAGATCGTGGAGACCGTTTTCTCCGCCTCGGACGAACTCGAAGCTTCGGCCCGCACGCTGACGGCGACGGCGGAGCGCGCCCAGCAGAACACGACCACGGTCGCCACCGCGTCGGAAGAAGCCTCGTCCAACGTGCAGTCGGTGGCGTCCGCGACCGAGGAGA
>NZ_JBAURI010001191.1:0-9790 GCF_049581145.1 Bradyrhizobium sp. | reverse complement strand
GGAGGTGACGCTGGCCTACTGGTTTTCCGGGAATTTCGTCGGCGGTCCGGATCTTTTCGGCGGCAGCCCCCATGTCTGGAGTTCGTCGGCTGTCCAGCGTAGCGAGACGATCTTCCTCCCCGGCCCGGCGCTTCGAAAAATGACCATGGAGTCCGGCCCGATCGCGGTTGCGCTGCTCGATGCGCTTTCCTTCAAGGCAAAGTGCTACTGCGCGATGGCCCAGATGATGGGAACGCGTTCCGCATCGGATCGGCTGCAGCGGCTGCTGGTATTCCTGGCAACCGTGTACGGTTTGAAGGGCGACGACGGAATTCTGGTCGCTGCATCCTTCACGCACGCGGAATTGGCGGCCTTGATCGGATCCACCCGGCAATGGGTGACGATCCAGTTCGCAAAACTGCAGCGAGGCGGCGTGCTGCGTTACAATCGCGGCATTATCCTCATTCTCAATCTGCGGGCGCTGGAACAATCTGACCTGGCATGACCCGTCGACCCGCTAGGCGCTGGCCAATGCAATTCGGTCGGCGGCACCTGCCGTTCGGCTCTCGAATCGGCTTGCGACCGCACCGATCCGGCCATCGTGCCAGGCCGGACCGAGCAACGTCACACCCATCGGGACACCGCACGACAACACCGCGTTCGGCACCGACACGGCACACAGATCCAGCAGATTGGCCGAGTGGGTATAGTAGCCGATCTGGGTGTTGAGCTCGACGGGCCTTTCGTTCATGGCTTCGATCGTGAATGGCCGGGGCGCCGTGGGAAGCATCACCGTCGTCACGTTGTCGAACAGGTCTTCGGTCTGCCGTCGCAGTTCGGCAAGCCGTCGCATGCCGGTAAACACGCTCGCACCCGAATAATTGTCGGCGGCGCTCAACACCTGGGCGATCACGTCGAGCACGGAGTCCGGATGGTGCGTGACAAAGGACTCCAGCGAAGCTTTCCGTTCCGCAATCCATGGTCCGTTGAAGAGCATTCGTCCGGCCTCCAGGAAGGGCTCCAGGTCGATCTGGAGGGGCATTCCGCCGACTTGTTGCAACCGGTCGCACGCCTGTTCGTAGCGCTCGACGCACTCGGTCATGCCAAAGCATTCGACCTGATTCGGTCGCAGGCGGCCGAAGTAGAACTGCGGCGGCAGATCGTCGGGGATTGCCGGCGCGACCGGCCGTCGCCCGAACGGGTCGCGCGGATCGAAGCCGTCGATGATGTTCAGGATGCGCGTGCCGTCATTCACCGTGTTGGCAAAGACCGAGACACAATCGAGCGATGGACAGTTCGGTACCAGCCCCCGCGTGGAAATGCGCCCCACGGTCGGCTTGATCCCGACCACGCCATTGAAGCCGGCCGGAATGCGTCCGGAGCCGCCGGTATCCGTGCCGAGTGCGATCGACACATGTCCGGCCGCGACGACGACAGCGGAGCCGGAGCTCGATCCGCCGGATACGTAGCCGGCGTTGCCGACCGAGGCGCAGGCGCCATAGGGAGACCGGGTTCCGGACAGGCCTGTCGCGAATTGATCGAGGTTGGTCTTGCCGATGCAGATCGCGCCGGCCTCGAGCAGCAGTTCGACGCTTCGCGCGGATTGCCCGGGCACGGTGGTGAAGTCCGGACAGGCGGCCGTCGTGGGCATGTCGGCGACGTGAATGTTGTCCTTGACTCCGAACGGCACGCCGAACAGCGGCAGATGTTCACCGGCCTTGCGCCGCTGCTCCAGCCGTGCCGCGGCACGTTGCAGACGGTCGCTGTTTTCCAGGTAGATCCATGCGTTCGCGCCGCTGCCCGAGGCGATGCGCTGGCCGACGATGTCGATCACGTCGAATGGCGTGGCGCCTTGCTGATAATGACGACGAAGCGAGTCGAGCGACATATCGATGACGTCAGAGCCGGCCATTCATTCCTCCAGAGCCGATCACGGCCGTGTACCGGAATGGTCGTCGAACTCGCGCACCGGCACAAGCAAGCAATTGCACATGCCCGGACAGCCTGATTCCAGGCAACTTGAACGCGCAGGCCAACGCGCCGCCGGCACGCCCTCGGCTTGGTCTCCACATGTGAGGGCAACGTCGACGGCTGGATGCGGGTTTATGCGGCAGCTTCGGGCGCGCGGCAATTTATTGCTTTGCTCCCGGAGCCGATCGCTGGCTCATGTTCCTCATCAGTTCGGCCGATTTGGTCGATCAGCGTCTTCACCGAGGGGCATTAGGCTGCGTTGGCACGACGTTTGCTGACCTCGATTGAGGCTACCTTGTCGGAACACGAAATACGCCCAGCACGATGGTTGGCGCAGAGTACTACGTTGTGGAGGGTCAAGGTTTGAAGTCCGAGCTTGCCGATCTGCTGCAGGATTACATTACCGAGCAGCGCTGGATTTCGATCCTGCGTGAGCTCGTTCCGGCAGGACAACCGGCATCCGAGAATCCACTCGACCCGGATATGCCGCCCGGCCGTGAGGAGGGCATCGCGCGCATCGTTGCAGCGCGGCTCGCCGATTACGGTCTTGCAATCGAAACGCCGACCAAGCGCGAAGGCCGGCCAAACGTCATCGGAACGTTGAAGGGCAGCGATGCCGATCCAAAGGTTCTCATCCTCAACGATCATCTCGATACCTATCCCGCCGGCGATCCGGCGCAATGGACTAAGACCGCCGGCGAGCCCTATCGCACAACGAGAGATGGCGATTTCGTATATGCGCGCGGAACATCCGATACGCGCGGAAATCTGGCATGCACGCTGTTGGCCGTGGAGGCGCTGCAACGCGCCGGCGTCAAGCTGCGCGGTACCATCAAATGCGTCTATACCGTCGACGAAGAGAAGGACGGTCCGGACGGCTCGATCTTCCTGCTCGACGAGTATGGCTTGCGCTGCGACTACGAGATCACCTGCGAGCCCACCGGCTGGACCAGGCCCGATGGCAGCTGGGGCATGGACATCGCCGTCGCCAATTCGGGCCATTTCCTGATCGAGATCGAAACACGGGGTTCGAAGACACACATCTGGCGACCGGACACCGGTGTGAATGCGGTCTCCGAAATGGCGGCGCTGATCTCGGCGCTGGAAACCATGGCTTTCAGCTTCACGCCGGCAAAACTGCCCGGCGGCACGCCGCCCTTGCTGACGCCGGTCCGTATCGGCGGCGGCGTGCCCGGCGAAATGCAATTCACGCCCGATTGCTGCAAGGCGGTCTTCGCCGCCGTCGGGCTCCTCCCCGGCATGACCGAAGCCAGTGTGCTCGCCGACATCGACGCGGTCGCTCAATCTTTTGCCGGACAGCGGTCCAATCTAGCCGTCAAGGTCGCGCGGTTTCCGGGCGCATTGTTCGTGTCCGGAACCTGCGAACAGGATGGCAATGCCGAGCCCGCGGCGTCACTGACGCGCGCCTACCGCAAGGTCCTGGCCGAGAGTCCGCGCTATTACCGCAAGAACGCGTTCAACGACACCATCCGCTTTTCCGAGCGAGGCTTTGCCGCCGTCACCTTCGGCCCGGGTGAGGACGGCTGGCCTCCGGTGAACGAGTACATCCGGGTCAAGAAGTCGATCGCGGCGACACGGATCCTGGCGCTCACCATCGTCGACCTGCTCGGGGTCGCCGCATGAAGTCCGCCGTCAAGTCGTTTAACCCGGTCACCGCTCCGAGGAGAGCCTGATGAAACATGTCCTTCGATTGATCTCGGCGACGCTCGTGCTTGCATTGATGTCCGCCGCGGCGCTCGCCGAGCCGGCGACGCTGCGGCTGGGCTATCAGACCGGCGACATCAATACGCAGACGATGTATGCGAATGCGATGCATCTATTCGACGACGCCGGTCTCAAGGTCGAACTGATCGCTTTCCCCGCCGGCCCTGCGATGCTGCCCGCGCTTGCTGCCGCGCAGATCGACCTGGCCTGGATGGGCGAATTCCCCATCGTCACAGGTTATGCCAACGGCATGCCGATCGAGATGATCCTGATCGATCGTATCAACACCACCAATGTTCGCCTCGTCGCCTCGCCCGCCTCGGGCATCAATTCGCTTGCCGATCTGAAAGGCAAGAAAATCGCCGTCACGATCGGCTCGACCAGCCACCAGCATATCGCCCGCGCCTTGAAGATGGCCGGCCTCAAGCAGGAAGACGTCACGCTGGTCAATCTGCAGCCCGGCAACATGCCGGCAGCCTATGCGGCCGGACAAGTCGATGCGGCGTTCACCTGGGAGCCGAATATCAGCATCATCGAAAACTCGGGCGGCAAAGTGATCGCCACCACCAAGTCGCTCGGCGACATCACCGGCGTGATGCTGGCGGCGCGCTCCGAATTCACCAAGGAACATCCCGAACTGGTGCAGAAATTCCTGGCAGCCTGGGAAAAGTCGATGCAAGCCGCCGTCGCCAAGCCCGACGACGTCCGTCAGTATGAGGCCAAGCGGCTTGGCATCACGGTTCCCGAGTTCAGCGCGATGCTGACGCGCATGAGCGCCGAGTATCCGGACTACAAGGCCCAGCTGACACAGGATTTTCTCGGCGTTCCCGGCCAGGAGTCGAGCGCTCGAATGATGATCCACCTCAAGGACATCGGCGATTTCCTGCTGGCCGAAAAACGCATCAACGCATTACCGACCGATTGGTCCAAGATCATCAACACCCAGCCGCTGCAGGCCTATCTGGCGGCAAAAAAGAGCTGATCATGCCGGCGCCGTTCGGCGGGACTCGAAGGTCGAGAGCCATCCAGAAAAATGCTTTACACGCCGGTGCGACAGTCGAGCCCAACGGAGCCAATAGGGATGCAAAGGCCCGTCCTCAAATTTGAAGACGTCGGATTTGCATATGACGGCAGGGATGTCCTCAAACAGGTATCCCTGTCGGTCGGACGCGGCGAATTGATCGCGCTGCTCGGGCCGTCGGGCTGCGGCAAGACCACCATTCTCAACATCATCGCCGGCTTTCTCGATCCGACCTCCGGCTGCGCCTTCATCGATGACAGGCTGATCGACGGACCGGGCCCCGACCGCGGCGTCGTGTTCCAGTCCTACGCGCTGTTCGATTGGATGACCGTCCGCGACAATATCGCCTTCAGCCTGCGCTGCAGCGGTCAGCCGCGCAAGACCCGCTCGCAGGTTGCGGACAGGATGGCGGATCTCGTCGGCCTGCGCGGCTTCGAGGACGCGTACCCCTATCAACTCTCGGGCGGCATGCGGCAACGCTGCGGTCTCGCCCGCGTGCTGGCGGCCAATCCGAAAGTGATGCTGATGGACGAGCCGTTCGCCGCAGTCGACGTCCAGACCCGCGAGACGCTGCAGGAGGAAATTCTCAACATCAAGGCGGAGACCGGCTGCACGATTGTGTTCGTGACTCACAGCATCGACGAAGCGGTGTTCCTCGCTGACCGGGTGCTGGTCCTCACCAACCTCGCCGAAGGGCACTACATCGATCTGCCGATCGATTTGCCGCTGCCGCGATCGTCTCCGGCCAATCGCCTGCATCCGAGCTTCCTGGCCTTGCGCGAGAAGATCTACATCGAGATGCGAGAACGGCACGGCAGGTCGCCGGTATCCGGATTGCGGGAGGCAGGCCAATGAAACGGGCCGATGTGGTGCGGGAGCGGCGGCGCTATTGGCTCATATCGGCGCTGTCGCCGCTCGCCATCCTTGGAATATGGGTGCTCAGCGTCAAATATGGCTGGATCCGCAGCGTGCTGCTGCCGTCGCCCGCCATGGTGGTCGCCAGCCTGGTGGACATGTTCGAGAATGGCTATTCGAGTATCAGCATCTACAGCCATATCGGCATCAGCCTGGCGCGGGTCGGCACCGCCTATGTGCTCGGCAGCGTGCTGGGGACCTGTGTCGGGATATTGCGCGGACGCGTGCGCACGGTCGATGCCATCCTTGTCGTGCCGGCTGAAATCCTGCGGCCGATCCCGCCACTTGGATTGATCCCGCTGTTCATTCTGTGGTTCGGAATAGGCGAGGTCTCGAAAGTCGTGCTGATCCTCATGGTGGTGTTCCTGATCATGATGGTCAGTGCCCAGGCCGGGGCATCAAGTTCGCCGCCGGACCCGATCCGCGCCGCGCAAACGCTGGGCGCCAGCCGATTTCAGATTTTTCGCTTCGTGATTTTCCCTTCGGCGCTGCCGCAGATCATGACCGGCCTCCGCGTGGCGATGGGATCCGCGCTCTCGGTGCTGGTCGCGTCCGAACTGCTCGGCGGCGATCGCGGGCTCGGATTCGTCGTTCTCGACGCCAGCAACTTCTTTCGAACGTCCTACGTATTCGCCGGTGTGGTCATCATCGGCGTGATCGGCCTCCTCAGCGACCGCGGCCTCGCCTGGGCCACGCGGCGGATCGTGCACTGGCAGGGCGGACGGTGACGCGCCCCGCGCTCACTGCTTCACCAGCACGTCCGCGATGATCTGGCCGATCACCTTGGCCGCAAGCACCACGTCATCGATCGATACGCTCTCATTGGCGTTCATGGCCGAGAGGCCGTTGCCCGGGCTGAACATGACGACGGGAATGCCGGCGAGGCTGCGGATCCAGGACGCATCCGTGCCGGCGTCCTTGACCCCGATTTCGGGCCGTCGTCCCACCACCTTTTCGAACGCGCCGGCGGCGATGGTTACGATCGGCTCGCCTTCGTCCAGCATGTAACCGGGCCACCAGATCAGCTCCGCCACCGCGGCGTCGAGCTTCGGATACTGTCCTCGCAGGCCCTCGATCACGCCCTCGATTTCCGCGATGGCCTGCTCCTTGGTCTCGCCGGGGATGAGACGCCGGTCGACGCCGATCCGGCACCAATTGGGAACCATGTTGGGCACGGTACCGCCTTCGATGGTGCCGACGTTGAGCGAGGGGCGCCCCATGCGTGGATGATGACGGTGGCCGAGCCTGTCGGCGAGGTCCTGCAGGCCGGCAACGATCCGCGCCATGTCGCCGATTGCATTGTGTCCGAGCCAGGGGCGGGCGCCATGGGTAGCCTTTCCGACGGTGGTGATCTCAAGACCGATTCGGGCCTTGGTGGCGATCTCGATCCGCAATGTGGTCGGCTCGGCGACCACGGCGAGGTCGGCCTTGAGGTAGCCGTTGCGCGCCAAAAGCTGCATGCCCAGTTTGCCGCCGGTCTCCTCGTCGCAGGTGAAGATCGCGACCAGTTTGCCGGCGATCGGCAGGCCGATGGCGCGCGCCGCGCGCACCGCAATCAGCAGGGTGGTCAGTCCCGACTTGGTATCGATGGTTCCGCGACCGTGGACATGACCGTCGGCCACGATGGCGTCGAACGGCGGATAGCGCCAATTCTCCAGCGGACCCGGCGGGACGATGTCGAGATGATCGTTCAGCAACAGCGTCGGACCGGGACGACCGGATTCCCAGGTCGCGATGACATTGGGCCGGCCGGGCTCGGCCTCGACGATCTCGACGACCAGCCCCATGTCGCGGCAATATCCGGCCACGAAGGCGCCGATCTCGGCCTCCCCGCCGGTGATGCTTGGAAATCGCACAAGTGTCCGCAGCAAACTGACCGCGTCGTTGCGGGCGTCTTCGATTTCCGACATCAATGCGAGGTGGGCAGCCAATGGGCACCTGTTGTACAACGATCTCTGATTCAGATGACATGTCGCCCCGGGACGGACCAGCAATTAGTTGCTCCTCAGTCCGTCCCGCACCCCGGCCCGAGACAGCCGCTCTCGCATGAGGATGCCTCGCTCGGCCTTGCGCCGAGTGCAGTTATTTCACCGTGAATCGTCGCCGCGCTCCAGCCTTTGTCCGAACGTGATCTCCACGCCAACACGGGCGTTTGCCGCGACGAAAGACGCCGGGAAAACAGCGAGCAAACACGCGGAGAAAAACCCGGAGAAAAACCGGGAGAAAAACCCTTGGCCCCTGTTCCGGATCATGCTGTAGGATAGGCCGTCACGACCACAGGACCGCGTCCATGCAGCAGCCATTCGACCGCACCGCCGAGGATCTTGGCAATTCGATCCATCTCGAACACGTCAACGTGCAGGTGCCCGACCAGCGTCTGGCGACATTGTTCTATGTCGCAGGCCTCGGGCTGACCCGCGATCCCTATCTGATGGTGTCCGACAGCAACATGTGGATCAACGTCGGCCGAAGCCAGTTTCATTTGCCGAGCGGCAAGGCACAGGTGCTGCGTGGCCATATCGGCATCGTCATGGCGGGCCGCGCCGCCCTGCTCGATCGGCTCGCCTCCGTCGCCAACAAGCTCGCGGGCAGCGCCTTCGCGTTCAGCGAGCGCAACGACCATGTCGAGGCGATCTGCCCGTGGGGCAATCGCGTGCGCTGCTACGAGCCGGATGCGGCGCGGTTCGGGCGTATCACGCTCGGCATCCCCTATGTCGAGTTCGAGGTGCCCACCGGGACCGCGCGAGGCATTTCCACCTTCTATCCAGAGATCATGGGCATCCAGGCCGAGTTCAAGAACGGCGACGGGACCATGGCGCGCGCCAAGATGGGAAAGCACCAGTATCTGCAATTCCGCGAGACCGAACGGCCGCAGCCGGACTATGACGGCCACCATGTCCAGATGTATATCACCGACTTCTCAGGTCCCTACCGCCGATTGTCGGAACGCGGCCTGATCTCCAGCGAGGACAATCAATACCAATACCGCTTCTGCGACATCGTCGATCCCTCGAGCGGCCGTCACCTGTTCACGGTCGAGCACGAGGTGCGCAGCGCCACCCACCCGATGTACCTGCGCCCGCTGCTCAACCGCAATCCGGCGCAGACCAACCGCACCTATGCGGCCGGCCATGACGAATGGCGCTGGGCCATGGAGCCTGACCAGTACGACGGACCATAGCGACGGCGGTGACGCGGGTTCGCTTGAAGCGACAGAGCGGCGTTCGACACAATCTGTGAGCGCTTCTGACCGCCCCCCAACTCCAGCCAAGTCTTCAGCGCGGCCTGCCGCCGAAATCTCGGGAGGGCCCAGCGACAAGCTGGCTGTCGCGTTGAGATTGTTCTACAGCGATGCGGCATGAAATATTTCCTCGATGAGCCGGCCTGCAGCCGCTGGGCCAGATACGCCGTTGCGGCGCTTCCCCTCGTCTATCTGATCGTGGCTCTGCTCTATTCGGCCGAGTCGGCGCCCTGGGGCCGCCAGGTCGATCCCGAGTCCGCCTACGCGATGAACGGCATTGCGTGGGCGGCGGGCTACGGCATGATGAAGACCGATCATCCCGGCACGACGACGATCCTGCTGGGCGGCCTCATCATCAAGTCGTGGGCATTTCTCAGCGGCCGCCAGGATACCGTCGAATTCGGGCTGAAGAATTATGATGCGGTGATCTACGCGGTGCGCGCCGCCGAGGCGTTGATCCTCACCTCCGCGATGCTGTGCGGTGGCATCATCGTCAGGAACGCGACACGGAGTGCGATCGCGGCCATGCTGTTTCAGGTGGCCCCCTTCGTGCACGCGGAAGCGCTGCATTTCGCGGTGATGCTGATTCCGGAAAGCCTGATGGTGTCGTGCGCCATCATCGGCATGGCACTCGTCATCAAGGCCGCGCTCGACGAGCATCCGCCGACCGGCGGCCTTGGCGCGGGTCTGGGCCTGGTGTTCGCTCTGGGCTTCTCGTCCAAATATCTGTTCGCGCCGTTCATATTTTTTTGCGCAGCTCTGCTGAGGAACCGGCGGGCGCTTGCCATCGCCATCCTGGTCGGCGCATTTTCGTTCTTCATCTTCAATCGGGTCCTCAGTCCGCATGTCTTTACCGGCGGATTTCACTGGTTGCTGGCCCTGGCAACCCACAAGGGCGTCTACGGCGGTGGCGACCCGGGCTTCATCGACTTCAATGT
>NZ_JBAURI010001190.1:0-4271 GCF_049581145.1 Bradyrhizobium sp. | reverse complement strand
TACATGGCTGACGTTTACCTATTAGAGAAAACGAGGACAAACCACGTTTAACGGCCCAACCGCAATGGCAGCCGTCGACGCAAAAACCGCTGACGTCATCGAGGCATCCCTCGTTTACACCGGGCACAAGAGTGAAAATTGCGAAATAGTGGTCCCCTATTTTCGCTCCTTATTTTTGCTACAATGACCAACGGCTCCCTTGCTGCAGTCAGTGAAACTGACGCATCAATCGCTCATCCAGCCTTCGGACCTAAGGGCTTCCGCCAGAGCGTCCCGAGCGTGACCAAAGCCGTCGGCGGTTCGGGACGAGTTGATCAACGCTGTAATAGCCACGATCCAGTGCAATTCGCTGCGGCGGCTGCTGTCGGCCGCGACCTGCTCTCGGACGTACGCGATTGCCGATTGGAGCGAACGAAGCTCTCGATTGCCACCATTCGAACCGGGGGCCAACCGATTGAGACGGATCGTCTTGAACGGCTGCGCATCTTCATTTGACGATGCGTGTGATGATGCGCGACCGCGTCGCACCGCGAAGCTATCGACCAGCCGACCCGCGCGAAGGCTCACTGAATTTCCCCGAGGGGTGCGCAGGACCTCGCGCTGCTCTAAAATGAACTCGGCGGATAGATCATGGGGATCGGCACAACGGGACAGTCCTTCGCTGAAGCCAGCCTCATGGCGTTCGAAATAGGCCAACGCGGCTTCGGGGCTAACTTCGTTGGGCAACGACCAGTCGTCCTTTTCTCCTTCTACATGCTTCGGCGTCTGACGCCAAAGGTGATACCAGTGGACCTCGCGTGCTGGCTCGTTCGCGTTAGGCTGAAGGGTCAAGGCTTCCAAGCCGTTCCCGAGATTCCCATCAACCTGCATCAGGATTCGAAGAGCGGCCTCGTAGTCCGCGTCGGCGGCCTCCAAATGAGCAATACTCTCGGCGGTATCATCGACCGTGCCCTGCTGCAAATCTGTGAAGCCCGTGCGCATCTTACCGGAACGCATCATGTCTAACTGTTGGGAGATTATTTGCCGCTTGCTGAGGTAGCTCATGGCGGTCTCCATCACGACGGTTACAGGGCCGGGGACTGTGGCGCCGGGGGTTTCCCAGCGCCGGATTGCGCGGTCGTCCTCTACGCGCAGCATGCGGGCCAGACCACCCGCGCTGAGCCCGAGTACCTTGCGAGCTTCCTTGAGGGCTTCTGGCGTGCGAACCAGTTGTGGAAAATCGGCCATTTCGGCGGTTCCAGAAGAACATTAACAATGCCCTAGCATAGAACACGCAAATTGCCCTATATCAAACGTCATATTTGCATATCTGATATGCAATTATCTTAGAGTGAGTGGCAATCGTCATTGACCGATTTATTTGCGCGGGTGCGGCGCGCCATTCAGAATCGTTCCGCGCGGGACGAGTTCGAAGATTCTACGTTGGTGATGAGGCGCTCTGTCTAGAGGACGAGGGACCACGTCTATCGGCTAGGTTGCGCCCTCCACCATCGCCGCCGCCGCTGGAGGCGCCCATGCCCGCCGTTCCCGGATCACCGTCGCCGAGGTCCCGGTCCACATCATTCAGCGCGGCAACAACCGTCGCGCCTGCTTCTTCGCCGATGCCGACTACGAACTTGACCTCGCACACTTGCAGGCCCTGGCCGCGAAGTTCGAGTGCGCAGTTCACGCCACCTGTCTCATGACCAATCACGTGCAGCTGCTGCTGACACCGCAACAGGCCAACGGCTGCGGGCTATTGATGAAGCATCTGGGGCAGCGCTACGTCCGGCACGTGAACCGGACCTATGGGCACAGCGGCACGCTATGGGAGGGCCGTGGCGCTATTAGCCCGAAACGCAAGTACCGGCCGCGCCGGGATTTCCGGAGCTGAGGGTAGACCGGCTGTGCCATCCGGCTGCCGGCCACACCCGCCCTCGGCCCGAACCTGCCCAAACCCAAAGAAGCGTCAGTCTATGCTATCTGGAATTGCAAAAGCTATCCAGACAAGTACCTTGAGCAGATCAAGGATACTCTGACTGCATTATGATACCGGCCTTTTCCGAGGCGACAATGGCAGTGGCAAAAGCCAAAGCGACATTGCCCGACCGGGAGAGGGAAGATTTCCTCTCCAAGTTCCTGAGAGAGCTCCACGATAACAACGCCGCGGTGTTCGTCGGCGCCGGTTTGTCGAAAGCGGCCGGCTACGTCGATTGGCCGGGGCTGTTGTCGGATATCGCGCGTGGGATCGGCCTTGACGTTGCGAGAGAAACCGACCTTGTGCGATTGGCGCAGTTCCACATCAACGCGAATGCGACCAACCGGCACCATCTTAGCCAGCTGCTGATCGACGAGTTTTCGGACGTGAAGGATCCGACTGAGAACCATCGAATTTTGGCGCGCCTGCCGATCAGCACATTTTGGACGACGAACTATGACCGGTTGATCGAAAAAGCCCTTGAGGCCGGGGGCAAGCGCGTCGATGCGAAATACACCAAGGATCAGCTCGCCACGACGCGACGCGGCCGTGATGCGGTCATCTACAAGATGCACGGAGACATCGAGCATCCTAGTCAAGCGGTTCTAAGCAGGGACGACTACGAGAGATATTACCAGACACACGGACCATTCATAACGGCTCTGTCCGGCGATCTGGTTGAAAAAACCTTCTTGTTCCTAGGCTTCAGCTTCACGGACCCCAACCTCGAACTTATAATGTCGAGGATACGAGCGACCTTCACCACGCATCAGCGACAGCATTATTGCATTACGCGACGCCGAACGAAGGCGAAGGGCGAGAAGGAGGCGAATTATCACTATGAGCTGACGAGGCAAAACCTGATCACTCAGGATCTAATGCGCTCCAACATCAAGACTATTTTCGTCGACGAGTACGAGCAGATAACAGGGCTGTTGCAGACCCTTGAACATCGTTATCGGCGCAGCACCATATTCATCTCTGGCAGTGCCGCCGATTATGGGCCGTGGGGGCAAGCTGCGACAGAGAACTTCGTCGCAGAGTTGTCCCGCGCCATTATCGACAAGGACTTGAGGATAACAAGCGGCTTCGGCCTCGGCATCGGCAGCGCGGTCGTCACCGGCGCAGTCCAGCAGATCTATTCCACTCGGCACCGCAGCCTGGGCGAGCAGCTGGTGCTGCGACCCTTCCCAATCGGCATCAAGGAAGGGACGGAGCGCACCAAGACGTTCACCCGTTACCGCGAGGAGCTGATCTCACAGGCCGGCGTCGCAGTTTTCATCATGGGCAATAAGACCGTCGGAGGGAAACTCGTCCCGGCTGACGGGATGCGCACTGAATTCGAGCTTGCCAAGAGTCGCCGCCTTTACCTGATCCCAATCGGCGCGTCCGGCTCGATGGCGGCGGAGCTGTGGAACGAGGTGACAAGCGATCTCGACCAATTCTATTCTGGAGCAAGCCCGAAGATAAAACGAGCACTCAAGAAACTCGGTGAGCCTACGGAAAAGCCGGAGAGCCTTCTTCCGACAGTGCTGGATCTCATCAGTACGCTGACAACAGGAGCATAATTTGGCACGTTATACGTTCTTCAGTTTTCACCACCAGCTGGATAACTGGCGCGCGGGCCAGGTACGCAATAGTTGGGTAACGCAGGACCGCATCGACGCCGGTTTTTGGGATGCTGCCGAGTGGGAAGCAGTCAAGAAGAGGGACACGGCGACCATTCACAAATGGATTGATGACCAGATGAAGGGCACGTCCGTCACGGTCGTTTTGATCGGCTCTGAGACGTCAACGCGTGAGCACGTGGGCTACGAAGTCAGTCAGAGCCACAATCTCAAGAAGGGAGTGCTCGGTATCTACATTCACAATGTGAAGAACAAGGAGGGGATGACCGATACGAAGGGTAGCAACCCCTTCAATAACTGGTCTGTGCCTCAGGACGGGCAGAAGGTTTCCCTCGCAACGCTGTACCCCACCTATGACTGGGTTTCGGACAATGGACGAGCCAATATTGGCGACTGGATCGAGGCAGCCGCGAAAAAGGCCGGTCGCTAACGCGCGCGTCGGAACCGCGGTGCCTTAGATCACGGTGGCCCCCCGGGCCATATCCATTAAGGACTGATCGCGCAATTTGACTATGCCAGACACTTCCGGCCTGCCCAATCAACAGATATCAGCAGCCTATAAGCGTGATCACGCTTTTTGATGGCCCTGCGTCCGAGCTATTTGATGGTTCGTTGGAGCGCGGATGGCGGCCCCGACGCGCTCAAGCGCGCCATCGTGCTCGCGACCGTCAAGGACGCTACGCGCC
>NZ_JBAURI010001189.1:0-9710 GCF_049581145.1 Bradyrhizobium sp. | reverse complement strand
GTTCAGGACCCGTTCATTTCAAAATTCGTACGCAGTTCCGCCTGTAAACTCTGACCGGCCCATCCCCCAAGGAGATTTCCTATGCGTGTGTTCGTTCGTCCCGTCCTGACCGCGTTGAGCATTGCCTGCCTCTCGGTCTCCGTTGCCGCCCTCTCCACTGGAGCCGCGCTGGCGCAGGCCAAGCAGGACGCCGCGCCGGCCCAGGCCGGGCAGCCGCCGGCGATGAAGCAAATTCCACTCACCGACAAGCAGATCGATGGTGTGCTCGCCGCGCAGAAGGAGATGAATCCGATCACCGACAAGCTCCCCGACAACGTTCAGCCGGATCCCAAGGTGATGGCCCAGCTCGAGGCGATCGTGAAAAAGAACGGTTTCGCCAGCTATGATGACTACAACAACGTGCTCGACAATATCAGCCTGATCCTCGGCGGTATTGATCCCGCCAGCAAGAAATATGTCGGCTCGGAAGCTGTGCTCAAGGGCCAGATCGCGCAGGTCGAAGCCGACAAGAAAATGTCGGCCAACGACAAGAAGCAGGCGCTCGCCGACCTCAACGCCGCGCTCAAGGCGCCGGAGCCGCAGATCGAGAACAAGGGCAACATCGATCTCGTCGTCAAATATTACGACAAGCTGAACGAGGCGCTCGGCGTCGACGAGCAGTAAAGCGGCCTTTCGCCTCATCGCAGATGAGGCACTAAAAGCCCCGGTTTCCGGGGCTTTTTTTCATTGTGGGCGTGCCGTCGTACGATCCGCCGGCCACCGTGCGGCCCTTGCGCCCAAACCCGTTTTGTTCACGCGATCCCCTGGCGTCTGCTAGTTTGACCAGCAGGGGTGATCGGAGTTGAGGCATTGTCCGCCGGAGACAGAATGAAAGAGATCGTGCTTGACGCCTCGGCATGGCGGGACCGGGATGACTTCTACGATGCGCTGCTGCCGGCGCTGGGCGCGCCGGGGTGGCATGGGCGAAATCTGGACGCTCTCGAAGAAAGTATCAGCGGCGATGACATCTCGGAGGTGCGCCTGCCGTTCCGGATCAGGATCGCCAATGTGACGTCGGCGGCAACCGATGTTCAAAAATATCTCTTCAAGTTCGCAGACCTGGTGACGGATCTCAGGACCGATCGCGGCTGCGAGGTTTATTTGACTCTCGATTAACATTGACCGGTCTCCGCTGAACGGGGCGGTCCCTCTCATTGTGCCCCGCCGAACGCCGTCTCCATCGCCTTGCGTGTCTTGACCGTATCGTCATCGGCGTCGAATGCGACGTCGTTCCAGCGCAGCACCGCGCCATGGGCGATGTCGTTCTTCAGCTTGAGGCGATGCGCGAGCCCGATCGGCAGTGCGCCGGCCTGCAGGCTGGCCGTGGCCGGCATCAATCTGCCCCACACCGTATAGCCGCCTTCGCCGTCGAGCATTTCGCCGGCGCGCAGATCGCGCTTGGCGACGGCGACCGCGTCGCCGCGAAAGCTTTTCGGCTGTCCGGTGGGCTCCTTGCGCAGCGCTGCCGACAGAATCGAGATGTTCAATTCAAGCCCGATCAGGTGATATGGCTTGTACATCGCCGCATAGCGGCCGCTCGTGTCGGTCTTCAAGCCATATTGCCGAAAGCAGTCGGCGGCATAATCGTTCGGCGCCTCCAGCACGACATAAACGCCCCAGCGCAGGTCGCGAAACACGCCCCTTCCGTCACGCTCCAGCGACGACACCACCTCGACCACCCCTGATTTTTCCAGCACGCCCCCCTTGTCGCGCGGCCGCATCACATGCGGCAGGTCATCGACGCCGCAGGGCGGAAACAACAGTCCATCGCCGGGAACATCGAGCCCGGTGGCATTGGCAATCGCCGCCATCTCGATCGCCGATTTGGTGCCGTCGAGAAACGAGTTGAACATCTGCGGGTTCATGCCGGCCGATTGCGCTTCGCTTGCGGTCAGGCCGTAATGCTGCCAGACGCCCTCGGGCGTCACGTCGTGATAGGCCGGCAGATATTTCGTGCCCTTGCCGGCGGCGACGACGCGGAAGCCGGTGGCGCGCGCCCAGTCGACCATCTCGGCGGTGAGCGCCGGCTGGTCGCCATAGGCGAGCGAATAGACCACGCCTGCCTTGCGCGCTTCGTCGGCGAGCAGCGGACCTGCCAGCACGTCGGCCTCGACATTGACCATCACGATGTGCTTGCCGGCTCCGATCGCGGCGCGGGCATGCCGGATGCCGACGGCCGGGTTGCCCGTCGCCTCCACGATCACCTCGATATCGCCGGCTGTGGCCTTCGCGGCATCGGCGGTGAATTTGGTCGCCGCGATCCGCGCCTCGTCCCAGCCGACCGTCTTGCAGGCATCTTTCGCGCGCTGCGGATCGAGATCGACGATGACGGGGACCTCGAGCCCCGGCACGTGCGGCACCTGGGCCAGGAACATCGAGCCGAATTTGCCGGCGCCGATCAGCGCCACCCGAACTGGGCCGCCGGCCGCGCGGCGGGCTTGCAGGAGATGAAAGAGGTTCATTCCGCCGCCTGTCGATGCGCTCGCGCCAGCTGCAGCAACGCGTCGTCGTCCACGGTCGCGATCGGCGTGAAGTCGCGGTGCGCGATGTAGTCCGGCCGTGTCGGCGTGCGGATATAGTTGGAGACCGCGTTCAGCGTCAGATAGACGATCTTGCGCGGATAGGGCGTGATGTTGCCGGCCGAGCCATGCACCAGATTGCCGTGGAACAGCAGCATGCCGCCGGCCTTGCCGGTCGGCGCGACGATGCCGCCCTGTTTCACCAGCCGCGTCACCGTCTCCTCGTCCAGCGTCCAGAGCGGATAGGATGTCGTCTTGAGATCGTGCGAGGCCTTGAGATCGCCGGCGGTCTGGCTCTTCGGCACCAGCATCAGGGGTCCGTTGATCGGCATCACCTCGTCGAGGAAGATCGCGATGTTCATCGCGCGCGGCTCGGGCATGCCGTCGTCGCGCTTCCAGGTGCCGTAATCCTGGTGCCATTGCCAGACGTCGCCGGTGAAGGCGGCTTTGGCGTTGATCTTGAACTGATGCATGTAGAGCTTTTCGCCAAAGATCTGCTCGATCGGCTCGATCATGCGCGGATGCGCGGCGAGCACGCCGAAGGCGTCGTTGTAGAGATGCGCGGCAAACGCCGTGCGCGGCGCGCCGCTCTTCTCGCGCCAGACCTCCGGGCGGTCGGCGTCGTAGATGTGCTCCGCCTCGCGCGCCAGAAAGGCGGTTTCCTCGGGGCTGAACAGTTCGGGCAGGAACAGCCAGCCCTCGCGGTTGAAGGTTTCGATCTGCTCCGGGGTCAGTCTCATGGTTTCCTCCTCGGTTCCTTATGCTTTCTTCTGGTTTGAAATCTTTGGTTTGACCTGGAGCGCCGGCTGTCACGCCGCGCGGTCGCTGGCCCGCAATCTCTGCTCGGTCTGCTGGCCCGCATGAAGCGCATGCGCCAGCGCCGCGCTCTCGGCGGCTGTCGCATTGCCAGAGAGAATGTGTCCGGCAATGGCTTCGTGCTCGCTCCAAGCACGGTCGCGATAGTCGAGCTCGGCGAGCACGGCTGCCATCGAGCGGCGCATATGCGGCCATTGCGGCGCGATAGTCTCCTCGATCGAGGGATTGCCGGTCAAGGCATAGATCGCGCGATGGAAATCGACGTCGAATGCGATCAGCCGCACCAATGGCGTCTTGCTGCTGACGCTGCGCCCGGCCGTCAGAGCCCGTTCGAGCTGCGCCCGCCCGGTTGCATCGAGCGTTGCCCGCTGCGCGGCAAGCCGCGCCGCCAGCGCGTCGAGCGCGCCGCGAACTTCATAGAGCTGACGGATACGCTCGGGGTCGAGTTGCGTGACCTCGAAACCGCGGCGGCCGCTCTCGGCGAGCAGCCCCTGCCGGTGGAGCTGGTGCAGGGCATTGGACACCGGCTGGCGCGAGACGCCGAGCCGGTCTGCAAGTTCGTTCTGGGTGATGCGCTGCCCCGGCACCAGCGTGCAGTCGGTGATCGCCTCGAGAATCCGCGCATAGACCTGCGCGGTCAAATTCGGGGACGGGTCCAGCGGGTTCATGCAGGTGTTCCGGATGGAATACGGAATTCCGTATTCCATCGGTAGCGTTTCGCGTCCGACCGGTCAAGCGCGACAGCGCAAGTTTGAGGCGCAGCGGTCGGGTTATTCCGATCGCCGCAGCACCGGGATCAGCATGCCGACCGTCCTTCGGTATTGCCGATACTGATCGCCATAGTGGGCGACGAGATCCTGCTCTTCGAGGAGGATGCCAACGAAAATGTAGGCCGTCGTCACGGCTGCAAAGAGCAGATGTCCGGCGGTCATGAGCGGCGTCGCCCAGAATGCGACGATGAAGCCGAGGTAGATCGGATGTCGGACGAGTTTATAGAGCAAGGGCGACTTGAAGTGCGGCGCGGCGGAGCTGCGTCCCAAGAGATGGTTCAGCACCTGCTGAACGCCGAACAGCTCGAAGTGATTGATGAGAAAGCTGCTGACCAGGACGAGGAACCAGCCGACGAAGGATAGTCCAAGCAGAGATGACGCCGCGGCCGGCTCCTGCGCCCGCCAGATCACCAGCGGGATTGGACGCCACTGCCAGAAGACGAGGATCAGGGCCAGGCTTGCCAACAGCACATAGGTGCTTCGCTCGAGAGGCGTGGGCACGATCGTCGTCCACCATCGCTTGAACGGTTGTCGGGCCATCACGCTGTGCTGCATGGCAAAGATCGATAGCAACACGATATCGATCACGATCGCTTCGAGAATGGGACGGGCGGCCCCCACGTCAATCGTCTTCGGCACGATGATGCCGTCGACGAAACCGATCGCGTAGAGGAACGTCCCGAAAAATATCAGATAAGCAACAAGCCCGTAACATAACGAGAGAACCCGCTTCATTTTCTTTCCTTTCAAGCCCCGCTCGGAAAACAGCGCATCGGCGGTCGACCCGTGCCGCGTGGATCGGCGCGGCAAGGCGGTGACCGATCGAACAGGCCCGCAACTAACTCGCGAGCGTGGCCGCTTCTCGAACGGGAAAATACGTCGTCTCACAAAGGTCTGCCGCTCTCGACCATCCGGCGCGACTCGATGCCGAACGTGAATGATCGAGAGAGCCGCGAGACGAAGGCTACGGCGCGCGCGTTGCCGGCGTGTTTCGCCGCTGGAATAATTCGTTACGGCCGTAACTGGGAAGCCGGCTCAGCTGGCCAGGAAGTTCAGCACGATCTCGCAAAATTCCTGCGGCGCCTGCTCGAACATCCAGTGGCGGCTACCTGCGATGACCGCGGTTTGCGCTCCCGCAACCTCGGGCGCGAGCGCGCGCGTGATGCCGGGGAGATGTCCCTTGGTGTCGGCGCCGCCAACGAACAGCGTCGGCGTCAGAATCGATTGCGCATCGGCCTTGGAATATGGTTTGCGGTTCTCGTGGACCTGGCCGATCAGCGTCCGCGCGTTGTCGCGCAGTTGCTGTTTCGCCGCGGCGCCCGCCCTTGTCCAGGAGCCTTCGCCGTCGATGCCGTCGAAAAAGATCCGCAAGCCGCCGTCGATGTCGCCATCCCCGACTTTTTCAGCCGACGCCGAAATCCGCGCGCCGGGCTCGGCCAGGGCCGGCGGTGCGGGATCGAGCGTCGCGTCGAGTTCGCCGCCGGGCTCGGCCAGCACCAGCTTGCGCAACAGATCGGGCCGGGCTTGCGCGACGCGGAACGCGATATGCCCGCCGCGGGAGTGGCCCATCAGGTCAACCGGTTTCGGCTCGATCTGGGCGATGAAGGCGATCACGTCGGCGACATGCTGTGCCATCTTGTAGTCGTCGCCGAGGCCATCCCAATGCTCGGGAAAGAAGTGCCGCAGGCTGACCGCGATCACGCGGTGTTGCCTCGAGAGCGGCCCCAGCACCGCGTACCAGGTGCGGAAATCGCCGAGCGTGCCGTGCACGCAGACCAACGGCGAGCCTCGGCCGACATCGAGATAGGCCATGTCGTAGCCATTGACGTGCAGGGTCTGCATGATCAATCCGCCAGGAAATTGAGGACGATTTCGCAAAATTTTTGTGGCGCCTGCTCGAACATCGGGTGGGTGGCGCCCCGGATCATCTGGGTTTTCGACCCCGCCACGTGCCTTGCCAGCGCGTGCAGGACTTTTGGCAGGCCGCCCTTGGTGTTGGCGCCGCCGATGAACAGCGTCGGTGTCCGGATCGCTTCGGCGTCGGTTCTCGAAAACGGCGGACGATTGTCCCGGACCTGGCCGAGCAACGTCATGGCGTTGTCGCGCAGCAACTGCTTCGGCATCGCCGGCATCCGCTTCCAGGCGCCGGGGCCTTCCAGCGCATCCATGAAGAAGGCGAGGCCGCCGTCGATATCGCCAGCTGCGATCTTTTCCGCCGCGGTCGCAAACCGCGCCGCGAGTGGCGAGGGACCGGGCTGATGATCAGGGTCGAGCGAACCGTCGAGCTCGCCGCCGGGTTCGGCCAGGATCAGCCTGCGCAGCAGATCCGGCCGCCGCTGCGCGAGGCGGAAGCCGATGTGGCCGCCGCGGGAATGTCCCATCAGATCGACCGGCTTGGCGTCGATCTGTTCGATGAAGGCGATCATGTCGTCGACGTGCTGGGCGATCGAATAGCTGTCGCCCGTGCCGTCCCAATGCTCCGGGAAGAAATGCCGCAACGACACTGCGATGACGCGATGTTTCGTGCTCAAGGGGCCGAGCACGCCGCCCCAGTTGCGAAAGTCGCACAAGGAGCCGTGCACGCAGACCAGCGGCGGACCGGCGCCCGTCTCGAGATAGGCCATGTCGTATCCGTTGACGCGAAGGGTCTGCATGGAGGCTCGCTACTCGCAAGAAGGTACAGCATGGAACAGCTGTGCAAGATTCCCGGAATCCGGGTGGATCGCAACAATTTCCAAGCCTAGATTCCCGCCCTGAGGCAACATATGGGGTGATCAAACAATGGAGCCGGCCATGACAGTCCAGTATTTCGCCCTGTTTGACACCGCAATCGGCATCTGCGGCATCGAATGGGGGCCGCGCGGCATCAACGGCGTGCAACTGCCGATGGGCAGCCGCGAGAAGACGCTCGCCCGCATCCGCCAGCGTCATGGCGGGGTCAATGACGACAGTTCTGGCGAACTCGTGGAAGCATCACCTCCCGCTGCGGTGCAGTACGCGATTGACGGCATCGTCGAGCTGCTTTCCGGGCAGCCGAACGATCTGTCGGACATCGCGCTCGATCTTGACGGCGTGCCGGCGTTCAACCGCGGCGTCTACGACATTGCGCGCAGCATTCCGCCGGGCAAGACCGTGACCTATGGCGATATCGCCAGACAGCTCGGTGGTGTCGAATTGTCGCGCGACGTCGGCCAGGCGCTCGGCCGCAATCCCTGTCCGATCGTGGTGCCCTGCCATCGCGTGCTCGCGGCGGGCAACAAGCCAGGCGGCTTTTCCGCGCGCGGCGGCGTCGAGACCAAGCTGAAGATGCTCGCGATCGAGGGCGCGGCCGTCAACCACACCCCGAGCCTGTTCGATTGAGCCGTATGCTTGCCCCGCAGCCCCAGCCCGCTCTTCCCCCTCCCTCCGCGCAGCAGCGGGGCGTTGGTGGAGAAATCGGTGCTCGCTGCGGCGGGGCGAGATGGTGCTGCACGCGGGGCGTGTGAAGCTTCGCCCCGATGGCGCTATATCGCCTCGCAGGAAAAGCCGTTGCCCTTACGACGGATCTTGCCGGTGGACGGCGAGGGGAAATGCGCGGTGCAGCACAGCGTATCGGTGTCGCAATAGCGTTCCAGGAAGCGGCGCCGCGTCGTAGCTGCCTGCTTCGGATCGATGTCGAATTTCGGCGACAAGTCCGGATAGCGCGTCTGCAGCGGCGTGTGCATGAGGTCGCCGCTGAATACGGCGTCATCCTTGCCGCGACCGAGCACAAAGGCAACGTGCCCCGGTGTGTGGCCCGGCGTCGGCAGGATGCGGGCGTGGTCGCCGATCGCGAAGTCGTCACGGACGATGTCGGCCCTGTCGGCCTCGACGATCGGCAGCACGCTGTCGAGATAGGGCGGCACTTCCGTCTTGGCGTTCTGCTCGGCCCAGTAGTCGAACTCGTGTTTGCCAAACACGTAGCGCGCCTTCGGGAAGGTCGGCACCCAGCGGCCGTTGTCGAGCCTGGTGTTCCAGCCGACATGGTCGACATGCAGATGCGTGCACATCACGACATCGATGTCGCCGACGGAAAAGCCGGCAGCGTTCAGCGCGCGCAGATAGGTGTCGTCGGTCTTCATGTTCCATTTCGGGCGATTGGGCCGCGGCTTGTCGTTGCCGATGCAGCTATCGATCAGAATGGTGTGGTGCGGCGTTGTCACGATGTAGGACTGGAAGCACAGGATCAGCGTATCGCTGTCGTCGATCGCGTTGGCCTGTTTCATCCAGGCCCGGTTTTCCGCGAGCATATCCTCGGTCAGGCCGGGCAGCATGTCGAACGCGGGCAGGAACGTGGTCTCCTGCTCGATGATGCGATGGATGGTGATGTCGCCGGCGCTAAATCTCAAACTCACGGATTGCTCTCCCGCAAACTACGCCTTGGGCGGCAACGAGATCTTCACCGACGGCCGCTCCAGCATCCTGTCATGGAATGCATTGAGTTTCGGATAGGCCTGACGCCAGCCGCAGTCGGCAAAGCGGAAGTCGGCATAGCCGAGCACGCAGACGAGCGCGATCTGCGCAATGTCGAGCGGACGGCCCGTCATCGCCTCGGCCTCCTGCTCGAAGCGCGCCATGCCCAGCCAAGCCCTGTTCCAGTGATCGTCGGACCAGGCCTTCCAGCGCAATTCCTGCGGCCGCACCATGTTTTCGTAGCGGCACAGCAGCATGGCGTCGAGCATGCCCTGCAGCAGCGAGTGATCGCGCTTGATCTTCCAGCGCAGCGGGCCTGTGGCCGGGACCAGCTTGCCGCCGCCGGCGAGTTCATCGAGATATTCGACGATCACATAGGAATCGACCATGACGTCGCCGTCGTCGAGGATCAGCACCGGCAGCTTCTTCAACGGCGTGATCTTGGAATATTCGTCATCACGCGTGGCCGGGGCCACCGTCACCGGCATCAGCTCGATCCTGTCGATCAGGCCGAGTTCGATGGCGGCAATGCGCACCTTGCGCGCGAAGGGCGAGGCGGGGGAGAAGGTGAGTTTCATGCTAAACGGTTCCCTGGATCTCTCTCTTGGTCAAGGCCGGGATTGACCCGGCCATCCACGTCTTTCTCGCCGCGAGACCGAAGACGTGGATGCCCGGGACATAGGCGAGCGGAGCGACGCCGTCCTTCGGACGGCTATGCCCGGGCATGACGGCGGATTGTTTCGATATCGTGCCGCTCACGCCGCGATGATTTCCTGACGCTGCTCGCCGAGCCGCTCGATGCCGAGCGTGACGACGTCGCCTGCGTTGAGATATTGCGGCGGCTTCATGCCGGTGCCGACGCCGGGGGGCGTTCCGGTAGTCAGGATGTCGCCGGGCAGCAGCGTCATGAACTGCGAGACGTAGGAGATGCATTTGGCGATCGAGAAAATCATGGTCGCGGTCGTGCCGGTCTGGCGGCGCTGGCCGTTGACGTCGAGCCACATCGACAGTTTCTGCACGTCCGGGATTTCGTCCTTGGTCACGAGCCAGGGACCGAGCGGCCCAAAGGTGTCGTGCGACTTGCCCTTGGTCCACTGCCCGAGCCGCTCGATCTGGAAGTTACGCTCGGAGACAT
>NZ_JBAURI010001188.1:0-10107 GCF_049581145.1 Bradyrhizobium sp. | reverse complement strand
CCCGCGAGGGCCGCGCCTCCTGGGAAAGCGACGTGCTGGCGCGGATCCGGCACGCCGCGACCTACGCCGCCAATGGCAGCAGGGACAGCGGCACGGTGCGGATCGGCTTCACCGTCGATCGCAACGGACGGCTGGTCTCCCGCAGGCTTGCCGGCAGCTCGGGCTCGGCGGCGCTAGACAGCGCCGCGATGTCGGTGATCGAGCGCGCCCAGCCCTTCCCGCATTTTCCCGCCGGCATGACCCAGGCCCAGATCGCGCTGACGGTTCCGCTGCACCTGCATCCGCAGTGAGAGCCGCGCGCCGCTCGGATTGCTGCTGCGATCGGAGTGGCCGCAAACCGCTGTAATTGGCCTGCTTTCCACCACCGGGAAAATGTCCCTGGTGACGCAGGATAAATCCCGGTTGCGACGAGCGCGTCACCACACTAGCACTGTTACAATGTGAAGCAGTGTCGGTCGACCGTGTTGTTGCCGTTCGAGTCCCAGGGGCATGGGCTGCCACGAACGGCAAAGGTCGAAGTCAGTGGGGGCTAACTTGACCAAGCTCGGAGCGCTGAAGCGCGCGTTGCTGTTGACATGCGCCGTGCTGCCTGGGGTCGCTTCGGCGCAGGAAGCCTTGCCCACCGTCGAGGTCGTGGGCGTCTCTCCGGTGGCGGGAAGCGAGATCGACAGCGACAAGGTGCCGTCGAACGTCCAATCGATCACGGCTGCGGACCTCGATCACGCGAAGTCGCCGGACCTGCTCGATTCGATCTTCCGGTCGGTGCCCGGCGCCTATCTGAGCGATCAGTCCGGCAACCAGTTTCAGCGCAATCTCGATTACCGAGGCTTCACGGCCTCGCCGGTGCCGGGGACACCGCAGAGCATCGCGGTCTACCAGAACGGCACCCGCATCAACGAGGCGTTCGGCGATATCGTCAACTGGGATTTCATTCCGGAAATGGCGATCGCCCGCATGACCATGATGCCGAACAATCCGGTGTTCGGGCTCAACGCCATCGGCGGCGCGCTGTCGATCGACATGAAGAACGGGTTCAACTATCACGGCACCGAGGCGGAGCTTATGGGCGGCTCCTATGGCCGCGTCACCTCGGCCGCGCAGGCCGGGTACCAGAATGGCAATTATTCCGCCTATGTCGCGGCGGATGCCACCAACGATTCAGGCTGGCGCGACTTCTCGTCATCCTCGCAGCTGCGCCGGATGTATGTCGATCTCGGCGCGAAAGGTGATGACACCGAGTTTCACGTCTCCTTCACGGGGGCGGACAATCATCTGGGCGCGGTGGCGGCGACCCCGCTGCAGCTGCTCAATCAGCGCTGGACCTCCGTCTACACCTGGCCGCAGGACACCCATCTGCAGCTCGCCTTCCTGCAGGCCAGCGCCACCTGGAAGCCGACCGATTCGTTTTCGCTCGCGGCCAACGCCTATTATCGCGGGTTCTGGCAGTCCCACAACGACGGCAACGGCACCGACGCGCAGCCCTGCAATGACCCGACCCTGCTCTGTATCGGCGACGGCATGACCCCGATCAATGCGAGCGGTCCGGTGACCAATACGATCTCACCGAACGCCTTCCTGGGCGAGATCGACCGCAACCAGACTGCGACCAACAGCTATGGCGGCACGCTGCAGGGCACCAGCACGACGCAGCTGTTCGATCACGACAATCATCTCGTCGCGGGCGTCAGCGTCGATCACGGCCACACCCACTTCACCGGCAGCTCGGAGCTCGGCACCGTCGACCAGAACCTGTTCGTGCAGGGAACCGGGGTCTTCATCGACCAGCCCGCCGACGATATCCAGCCGCCCAATCTTCTGGCGACCAACACCTATCTCGGCATCTATGCGACCGACACATTCGACGTGACATCGCAGCTCTCGGTCACGGCGGGCGGGCGCTACAATCTCGCGCAGATCCAGCTGCAGGACGAGTCCGGGCTGAACCCCTTGCTCGACGGCAACGACCAGTACACCCGGTTCAATCCGGTGATCGGCATGACCTACAAGGTCACGCCGAACCTGACGGCCTATGCAGGCTATTCGGAAGCCAACCGCGCGCCAACGCCACTCGAGCTCGGCTGCGCCAGTCCGACCACGCCGTGCCAGATCGACAATTTCCTGATCGCCGATCCGCCGCTCAAGCAGGTGGTGTCGCACACCTATGAGGCCGGGTTGCGCGGCAGCGCTACGTTCGGCGGCGCGGCACCGCTGGTGACCAAGGAAAAAGGTACAGTCGCAGCCGACAGCAAGGCCGGACAGCTGAGCTGGAGCCTCGGCGTGTTCCGGACTGAGAACACCGACGACATCATCAACATCGCCAGCACCGCGGTGCCGATGTTCGGCTACTTCCAGAACGCCGGCGAGACCTTGCGCCAGGGCATCGAGGCGAAGATCAACTACCAGCAGGATCGCTGGACCGTCTACGCCAACTACACCTATGTCGATGCCACCTATCAGAGCTACCTGACCCTGCAGTCGCCGAACAACCCGTTCGCCGATCCGGCCACCGGCACCATCAGCGTGGCGCCGGGCGACCATATCCCGGCGATTCCGGCCAACCGCTTCAAGGCCGGCGCCGAATACCAGATCACGGACGCCTGGAAGCTCGGCGCCGACCTCAATGTCGTCGGCAGCCAGTATCTGATCCACGACGATGCCAACCAGAACCCGATGGTGCCGGCCTATTGGGTCGTCAACATGCACACCTCCTACCAGCTCACCAGGAACATCGAGCTGTTCGGACTGGTGCAGAATCTGTTCAACCAGCATTATTATTCCGCCGGCACCTTCGCCAGCGTCGCAGGCTTGACCGGCAACGGCAATCCGACCGTCAACCTCGCGACGCTGAACGACCCGCGCACCTTCCTGCCGGGAATGCCGCTTGCGATCTATGGCGGCATCAAGGTCAAATTCGACCCCAGCGATCCCCAGGCCCAGGGGTCCTTCAACATGGCGAGCCTGCCGGTCAAGGCGCCGGTCGCAGCGGCGGTCGACCGCTGGACCGGAGCCTATGCCGGAGGCAATGCCGGCTGGCTCGGCTCGACACATAATTCGATCAGCAATTCGGGCACGGATGACGGAACGGGCGGCCTCGGCACAGCGTTGGCAACCGGCGCGATCCCGACCTCGGTCGGACTGGGCACGAGTGGCGCCCTGCTCGGCGGCACGACCGGCTACAATTGGCGTCTCAACCCGATGTGGGTGGCCGGTATCGAAACCGACTTCGACGCAGGGCTGACCAAGAAGAGCACGACCATAGGTCCGGTGACGATCCCGGGATTTGCGCCGCAGACCACAACGTTCACGCGCGATCTCGACTGGCTTGGCACCTTCCGCGGCCGCGTCGGCGTCACGCCGACCAGCCCCTTGCTGGTCTATGCGACCGCCGGCCTGGCCTATGGCGAGACCAAGCTCGGCAGCAATTATATCTGCCCGCAATGTTCCCCCGCGCCGATTCCCCCACCCACCACCTCGAACACCTCGTTCGGCTGGACCGCGGGCGCCGGTGTCGAATGGGCGTTCGCGCCGCAGTGGAGCGCCAAGGCCGAATACCTCTATGTCGACCTCGGCAGCATCAACAACTTCATCTCGTACGGCTACAATTTCGCCAATGGCGGCAATTCCAGCACCATGACGAGCACGGCCCGCGAGACGGAAAACATCGTGCGGTTCGGCGTGAACTACAAGATCACTGCCGGCCTTTGAACGCCGGCCGAGGAGCGGGTTGGGAGTAGGCATGGGTTCGCTAGAGCCCAGCCCAATCATCCCTTCTTTGCGGAACGATGGATGTTTCGCTTGTGCTCGCAATGACGGGATTTGGCGTTGCGCCTGAGTCAAAGTTCGTAGGTGGGCAAAGCCTGGGCGGAGCGAAGACGCAAGCGTGCCGACCAATCTCGATCAACGACGCCGGTCGACGGTGGACACGGCGCCTTGGCCCACCCCTGCGCCGCCGGCTACTCCGCAGCCTTCTTCATCCGGGCGTCGCGCTCTTTCATCAGCTTGTCGAGCTCGTCGTTCTGCTCGCTGATGCGCTCAGCGATCCGCTCTTCGCTCTGTTCGCCCGAAGCGGCGGCGCCCTGTTCGACCAGCTGCCTGAGATTGTCGCGCAGGATCGCGATCCGATCGTTGAGTTCCGACAGTGACAGCGAGCTTTCATTGCTCATGGTGCATCCTCAAAGAAATTGCGGTGGGGTGGGCAAAGCGAAGCGTGCCCACCAAATAAATCGCCCGCGATCCAGACCATGGTGGACGCGGCGCAAGGGCGCCTTGGTCCACCCTACAAACCTATCACACTTTTACTTCGCGGGCTCCAGCACGGAGACGTAGTTCGCGACGGCGGCGCCACCCATGTTGAAGATGCCGCCGAGCTTGGGACCGGCGAGCTGCATGCCTTCCGGCGCCTGACCCAGCAGTTGCATCGCCGTCATCACGTGCATGGAGACGCCGGTCGCGCCGATCGGATGGCCCTTGGCCTTGAGGCCGCCGGAGGGATTGACCGGCAGCTTGCCGTCCTTCTGCGTCCAGCCTTCCTTGATCGCGCGTGCGCCCTGCCCCTTCGGCGTCAGCCCCATCGCTTCATATTCGATCAGCTCGGCGACCGTGAAGCAGTCATGGGTTTCGACAAAGGAGAGATCGGACAGCGTCACGCCGGCCTGTTGCAGCGCGCGCTGCCAGGCCACCGTGCAGCCCTCGAACTGCAGGATGTCGCGCTTGGACATCGGCAGGAAATCCTGCGCGTGCGCGGTGGCGCGGATATTGACCGCCTTGCCCATTGTCTTGGCGGTCTCGGCATCGGTCAAGACCAGCGCGGCCGCGCCGTCCGACACCAGCGAACAGTCGGTGCGCTTCAGGGGTCCCGCGACATAGGGGTTCTTCTCGCTCTCGGAGCGGCAGAACTCGTAGCCGAAATCCTTGCGCAGCTGCGCGAAGGGATTGGCGACGCCGTTCTTGTGGTTCTTGGCCGCGATCATTGCCAGCGCATCGGACTGGTCGCCATATTTCTGGAAATATCCTTGCGCGATCTTGCCGAACACGCCGGCAAAGCCGCCGACCGTGTCGCCGTCCTCGGGCAGATAGGACGCCTTCAACAGGTTGCGGCCGATCTCGGCCGACGGCGTCCGCGTCATCTGCTCGACGCCGACCACCAAAACGATCTTGGCCGCGCCGCAGGCGATCGCCCGGATGCCCTGATGCACCGCCGCCGAACCGGTGGCACAGGCATTCTCAACCCGGGTCGCCGGCTTGAAGCGCAGCGCCGGATCGGCCTGCAGCACCAGCGAGGCGGTGAAATCCTGCGGCGAGAAACCGGCGTTGAAATGCCCGAGCACGATTTCGTCGACGTCGGAGGCGGCAATGCCGGCATCCGCCAGCGCCTCGTTGGCGACGCGGACCACGAGGCTTTCCACGGTCTCGGTATCGAACTTGCCGAACGGCGTGTGCGCCCATCCGACGATGCTGGTTGTCATGGCTGGTCTCCTGCAGGTAACGCGTTAGTCAACGAACTTACCACCCAATTCGTCCTCGATGTGAATCCGGATGATGTCGTCGAACGTGCTTTCCGCCGTGGTGAAGCCGAGCTGGCGCGCCCGTTTGGCCTCGAAATTGCGCGGCCAGCCGGCGACGATGCCCATGATGAACGGATCCGGCTCGCGCTTGATCCTCGCTGCGACCTGGTCGCCCGCAACCCGCTTCAGCGCGGCGATCTGCTCGCCCACGGTTGCGGACAGCCCGGGCATGGTCAGGTTGCGGCGGGCGCCGCAGGCGGCGAGGTCCATGGTTCCCGCATGCAGCAGGAAGCCGACCGCCGAGCGCGGCGTGGCATGCCAGTGCCGGACCTCCTCCGAGACCGGCAGGATCACCTCCTTGCCGGCCAGCGGCTCGCGCAGGATATTGGAGAAGAAGCCGGACGCCGCCTTGTTGGGCAATCCGGGCCGGATGCAGATCGTCGGCAGCCGGATGCCGATGCCATCGAGGAAGCCGCGGCGGGAATAGTCGGCCAACAGCAGTTCGTCGATCGCCTTCTGGGTGCCATAGCTGAGCAGCGGGGTGTGGAAGAACTCGTCGCCGATCGCGTCGGGGAACGGCGCGCCGAACACCGCGATCGAGGAGGTGAAGACGAGCCGCGGCTTGTAGCCGCCGCCCGCTGTGCGAATGGCATCGAGCAGCATCCGGGTGCCATCGAGATTGATGCGGTAGCCCTTGTCGAAATCGAGCTCCGCCTCGCCCGACACGATCGCGGCGAGATGAAAGATCACGTCCGGGCGGCCCGCGATCAGCCTGTCCGCGGCGCCTGCGACCGCGAAATCGCCGGCCACGATCTCGACCGGGAAGCCGGCCTTCTCAGGGCTCGCCGGCGCCACCACGTCGTGCAGCGTCAACCGGCTGATCTCGCCGGTGCCGAGCCGGCCGTCCTTCAGAAGCCGCTCAACCAATTTACGGCCGACCATGCCGGCCGCGCCCAGAACCAATACGTGCAAGAGTCGACTCCTTGTTGTCTTTACGCGAGCTCGCGCTTTTGATGGCGCATCATCTGATCGGAAAAGCGGCATTCACCCGCTGTGCAGCGGGGCAGCCCCGTTCAAATCCTGCACTATTCCTTCACGGCTCCGGTCATCGCCGACACATAATGCTCGACGAAGAAGGCGTAAAGGATCACGAGCGGCAGCGAGCCGACCAACGCGCCGGCCATCAGCGACCCCCATTTGTAGATATCGCCATCGACGAACTCGTTGACGATCGCAACCGGCACGGTCTTGTTCGGCGTCGATTGCAGGAAGGTGAGCGCGTAGATGAACTCGTTCCAGCACAGCGTGAAGGAGAAGATGAAGGCCGAGATCAGCCCGGGAATCGCCAGCGGCACCACGATCTTGACCAGGATCTGCCAGCGCGAGGCGCCATCGATCAGCGCGCATTCCTCGAGCTCATAGGGAATGGTCTTGAAATATCCCATCAACAGCCAGGTCGAGAACGGGATCAGCAGGGTCGGATAGACCAGGATGAGCGACAGCGGCGAATCGAACAGGCCGTAGGCCTGGATCACGGAGGCGAGCGGAATGAACAGGATCGACGGCGGCACCAGATAGGCAAAGAAGATCAGGATGCCGACGGTGTCCGCGCCCCGAAACCGCAGGCGGACGATGGCGTAGGCCGCCAGTACGCTGGCGATGATCGACAGCGTAGTAGCGCCCACCGCCACATACATCGTGTTCCAGAGCCAGCGCGGATATTGCGTCTCGAACAGCAGCTTGCTGATGTGCTTGAAGGTCGGATGGACCACCCAGAACGGGTTGAACTTGTCCATGTCGATCAGCTGCTCGTCCGGCTTGATCGAGGTCAGCGCCATCCAGTAGAACGGGAACAGGAGCACGACCAGGATGATGAACAGCGGCAGATACAGCGTCACGAGGCGTCGCGGCAGCGACTCCAGATAGCTCATGCCCTCGCTGTCGTCGCTCGCGGTCGCAGCCGGGATCTTGGTCTGCAGGGCGGAATCAGTCATTGGCGGCTCCTTGCTGCCATTTCCGGCGCTGCATGCCGAACCAGGAAATCGCGATCGCGGCCACCAGGAACGGGATCATCGCAGTGGCAATCGCGGCGCCCTCCCCGAGCCGGCCCGAGATGATGCCGCGCTGGTAGCTCAAGGTCGCCATCAGATGCGTGGCGTTGACCGGACCGCCGCGCGTCAGCGCCCAGATCAGCTGGAAGTCGGTGAAGGTGAACAGCACCGAGAAGGTCATCACGACGGCGATGATCGGCGTCAGCAGCGGATAGGTGATGAAGCGGAAGCGCTGCCAGCTGGTGGCGCCGTCGAGCGTCGCGGCCTCGTACAGCGAGGGTGACACCGTCTGCAACCCCGCCAAAAGCGTGATCGCGACGAACGGCACGCCGCGCCAGACATTGGCGAAGATCACGCTGCCGCGCGCCATATTGGCGTCGCCGAGGAAGTCGATGTTGTGGCTGATCAGGCCGAGCTTGATCAGCGACCATGAGATGATGGAGAACTGCGCGTCGTAGATCCACCAGAACGCGATCGCCGACAGCACGGTCGGCACGATGAAGGGAATCAGCACGACCGAGCGGATGATGGCCTTGAACGGCATGTGCCGGTTCAACAGCAGCGCGAGATAGAGGCCGACCGCGAACTTGATGGCGCTGGCGATGATCGTATAGAGCAGCGTGTTGAACACCGCGAGCCAGAAGATCGAATCGTCCCACAGCCACTCGTAATTCTCCAGGCCGACGAAGATGCCGGTGCGGCCGATCCGCTCGTCGGTAAAGCTCATCCAGACGCCGAGGCCGAGCGGATAGGCCAGGAACAGGATCAGGAACGCCGCGGCGGGCAGCATGAACCAGAGCGCCACCCAGTTGCGGTTGGTGCGCAGCCGCAACCACGGCGACGGCGTGTCAGCGACGGCTGTGGCGACAGGCATCGATGTCTGAATCGTACTCATTCCGCTCCCAACTCCACCCTCTTGTCTTCTGTTGCCTTTTGTCTGCGAACTGCGGGGACGACGCCCGGTTGACGGCTTGCGGTACGCCAGGCGTCGTCCCGATCTCGAGGCAGGCGCGGCGATCCGCGCCTGCAGTCTAGGCCCGGAAGATGCGCTTGGCGGAGCGCTCCGCCGAGGCCATCGCCGTTTTCACGTCTTCGCGGCCGGTGCAGTAATTGGCGAACATGTCGACCACCACGAAATCGGCAATCGCCGCGGCCGCATCCTCGCCCATCTTGCCGATGCCGGCCGGCGTCTGCGCCGTCTCGGCCACGTCGCGATACGGCGTGTTCTTGGGATCGGAGGTCCAGATCGGGTTGTTCTTGTAGCCGAGCAGGAACGGCGACAGATAGCCCTGTGCGGCGGTGACCCAGGGATCGAACTGCGCCGGTTCCATCATGAAGGCGGTGAACGCCTTGCAGGTCTGCGGAAACTTGGTGAAGCTGTAGACCAGGATCGGAAAACCGAGATGCAATTCACGGGTCTTGCCATCCAATCCCGGCGGCAGATGCGCGTGATTGATGTCGGCGGCCATCTGCGGATTGTCGGTCCTGGCCGTGACATAGATCGAAATGCCGTTGACCGTCAGATAGAGCTGACCGGCCAGGAACGCCTTGTTGTTCGAACTGTCGTTCCACGACGCGGTGCCCGGCACGAAATTGTCGTAGAGTCCCTTGACGTAGTCCAGCGCCTTGGCGGTCTCCGGCGAGTTGATGACGACCTTGTTATCCTTGTCGATGAGATTGCCGCCATGCGCCCACAACGCCCAATGCAGCCAGCCGTTGGCATCGCCGGAGGCGTGTCCGAGCGCCATGCCGGCCGGTGTACCGTTCTTGTTCATGCCCTTGATCAGGTCAGCGAAGCCGGCGAGATCCTTCGGAAACTCCTTGTGGCCAGCCTTCTCGGCCGCCGACATCCGGTAGTTCACGAGACCACCGGTGGCGGCCACGGGAACGCCGATCCATTTGCCGTCCAGCTTGCCATAGGCTTCGCCCGACGGCGCCCAGCCGCCGCACTTCTTGCCGAGATAGTCGGCAACGTCGCTCATGTCGGTGCACTTGCTCGGAAACAGGAACGGCAGCGAATAGAGGCCCCACACCATGTCGAGGCCCTGCCCGGTATTGGCGGCGACCGACGCCTTGGGCTGGATGTCGTCGTAGGATTCGTTCGAGACGTTGATGGTGACGTTGTTGGCTTTCTGGAAGGCGTCGACGATCTTCATGAAAGCGACGTCCTCGGCCTCGACGAAGCGCTTCCAGCGCAGCAGATTGACCTTGGCGCCCGCCTCGGGTTTCCACTGCGCGGTCTGCGCCCAGGCCTTGGCATAGCCCAGCAGTTCGTCGGCCGACATGGTTGCGGCCGCCGCCAGTAATGTAGCGCCGCCCTTGAGCACCGAACGGCGGTCGATCGTGAAATCAATCATCTCAACTCTTCTCCCTTTTTGCCGGCCGTTCATCGGCCAATTGCTTCTTTCAATAATTCAAAGTCGCTTACCGGTCGTCTCGTCGAACAGATGGACCAGAGACGGGTCCGGCTTCAGCCGGACCCTGTCGCCCGGATTGAACTGATGTCGTTCGCGGAACACGGCGACGACCTGCTCGCCGCCGAGCTTGGCGAA
>NZ_JBAURI010001187.1:0-2501 GCF_049581145.1 Bradyrhizobium sp. | reverse complement strand
CGCGCTTTCGGACCGCGCCACGCGCGGACTGAGCGAGGCCGAGCGGATGGCCTTGCGCAAGCCGTGTCCATTCGTCGTCCGCGGGGTCTGCGTTGTCCATCCGGTCCGCCCGCTGGCCTGCCGCGGGCACGCTTCGTTCGACCGGCGGGCCTGCGCCGGCGCTGCTGCGGGCAGGGATGTCGAGGTCCCGTTGTCCGAACCGCATTGGGCGCTGCGGGGATTGGTGCAGTCCGCATTGCAATCGGCGCTGCGGACCGCCGGATTGTCCTGGGGCGTCTATGAGATGAACCAGGGGCTTATGCTGGCGCTGGATCGCAGGTCGCGCGATGAGGCATGGCTTGGCGGCAGCGACAGCCTCGCGCCGGCTGCTGTCGAGTTCGACTGGATGGCGGCCGCGGCACGCTTCGATGCCCTGCTCGCAACATGAGCCGATTTCGGCGCGATGTGTCGACGCGTCTCAGGGGACTTGAGCAGTCTAAGGCCTTGAGCCGAAACGGCATAATACCCAAACCTGTATAAGAACATACATAGCTTATTGAAAAATAACAATATCATTGGTGCCGGATTGACGCGCGAGCAAAAATCCTTCTTTCATCAGGGCTGAGGATGTAACCCTGCAGGCTCTCCATCGAGCCCGTCGGTGGTGCTCAGGTAGCAAAAGGCTGCCTCAGGTACCGGTTCCGCGTTCCATTCAACCTAGCCCCTTGCAGAAAACCGGCGGCAGACATCGGTCCCGGGAGGCTCGCGGACCTGCCGATCGTGTCCACACGCGCCGGAAAGACGAAAGGCATTGCTCATGGCGACCACAACGGCGGAGCTCGAGGCGCTCCTAATGCAGCGTTCGCTGACCGACGCGCAGCTTGAGACGGCGGCGAACGCGGCGGCGGATTTCCGGATCCTGCCGGACGCGACAGTGATCAAGATCGGCGGCCAGAGCGTCATCGACCGCGGCCGCGCGGCCGTCTATCCGCTGGTCGACGAGATCGTGGCCGCCCGCAAGCGCCACAAGCTATTGATCGGGACCGGGGCGGGGACAAGGGCTCGCCATCTCTATTCGATCGCGGCTGGGCTGAACTTGCCAGCGGGCGTGCTCTCGCAGCTCGGCGCCTCGGTTGCCGATCAGAATGCGGTGATGCTGGGACAGCTGCTCGCGAAGTACGGTATTTCCGCGGTGGACGGTGCCGGGCTTTCGGCGGTGCCGCTCTATCTCGCCGAGGTGAACGCCGTCGTCTTCAGCGGCATGCCGCCCTACGGCCTCTGGATGCGTCCTCCTCCCGAGGGCGTCCTCCCGCCCTACCGGACCGACGCCGGATGCTTCCTCGTCGCCGAGCAGTTCGGCTGCAAGGCGATGATCTACGTGAAGGACGAAGACGGCCTCTACACCGCGAACCCGAAGACCAAGAAGGGCGCCATCCTGATCCCGAAGATCTCGGTGCCCGAGATGAAGGCCGAGGGGCTGCATGACTCGATCCTCGAATTCCCGATGCTCGACCTGCTCGAGCAGGCGCGTCACGTCCGTCAGGTGCAGGTCGTGAATGGCCTGATCCCCGGCAACCTGACCCGCGCGCTGGCCGGCGAGCACGTCGGCACCATCATCACCGCGAGCTGAAGAGAATACCGCCATGGTCGATATCAAGAACGACATCAAGCACGTCGCTTCGCCGCTCGCGCGCCAGACCCTGCTCGACGGCAAGCTGACCCGCCCCGTCGCCGGCGGGCGCCCGATCCGGCTGCTGCCCTGGCTGCAGGTCGTGAAGATCGGCGGCCGCTCCATCATGGATCGCGGCCAGGAAGCGATCCTGCCCCTCGTGGACGAGATCCGGAAGCTCTTGCCCGAACATCGTCTGCTGATCCTGACCGGTGCGGGCATCCGCGCCCGCCACGTCTACGGTGTCGGCCTCGACCTCGGCCTGCCGGTCGGCTCCTTGGCCCCGCTCGCCGCCAGCGAGGCCGGCCAGAATGGCCACATCCTCGCATCTCTGCTCGCGCCGGAGGGGGTGTCCTACATCGAGCATCCGACCATCGCGAACCAGCTCGCCATTCACCTCACGGCGGCTCGCGCCGTGGTCGGCAGCGCCTTTCCTCCGTATCACCACCACGAGTTTCCGACCTCACGCATTCCGACCCATCGGGCCGATACCGGGGCTTTTCTGATTGCCGATGCGCTTGGGGCGGCCGGCCTCACGATCGTGGAGGACGTGGATGGGGTGTACACCTCCGACCCCAAAGGTCCCGGCGGGAAAAAGGCGGAGTTGCTGCGCGAGACGAATTTCACCGAGCTCGCGAAGCTCGAGGGCACGTTGCCGTTCGATCGGGCGCTGCTCGAGGTGATGGCGAACGCGCGCCATATCGAACGCGTGCAGGTCGTGAACGGCCTGGTGCCGGGCCGGCTCACCGCCGCGCTGCGCGGCCAGCACGTCGGCTCGATCATCCACACCGGCGCGCGCCCGGCCTGAGCGCAACAATCCTGGCGTCAAGGTCGCGCACCGCTCGGCGCGCCC
>NZ_JBAURI010001186.1:0-7788 GCF_049581145.1 Bradyrhizobium sp. | reverse complement strand
GCTGGGGCGCGCACGCGGTCGAGTTCTTCCAGGTCCTCGCCGTCACGCAGTACATGAATCATATCCGCGCCCACAATTACTACGCTCCCGACCTGCGCCATTGGCAGCCGCGCCTCTACATCAATTCGGGCTTCGACCGCACCGCCCATACGATCGACGTCCGCCGCATCGCGGTGGAGCTCGGCCGCTACAACATCCAAAACGTCGGCATCTTCTTGTGGTCGCTGAACGCCTACAGCATGACCATGGCGCCCGCAGCATCGGTCGCGGGCGATCCGCTATGCTTCCGCTTCAGCTCGCTCGGCCGCGACACGCAGCTGTTCAACTCTCCGCAGTACCAGGGTCTCGACATCGCCACGCCGGCGGGACCACTCAACGTGCCCGGCCCACTGCGGCGTCAGCAGCTGTACAGCGACATCCATGCCATCCAGAGCCGCGGCGCGACGCCGGCCTATTATGGCGCTGGCCTGAGCCTCGTCCTGCAGGTCGACGGCAAGCCTGTGCCGGCGACCGAGATCCAGGTGTGCAACCTCTCCGGCGCCGACGGCAGCTGGGTCAACATGCCGGCGGCAGGGCCAACCTATGTGGCGGCGATCGATCCCGAGCTAGGCCGCATCGCGCTCGCGCCGCCCGCGTTCGGCCCCACCCCGTCGCATGTTGTGCGGGCGACCTATTATTACGGCTTCAACGCCGACATGGGCGGCGGCGAATATTCGCGCGAGGACACCTTCGCGTTTCCGGCAACGGATGCGCCGCCGGTCGCGCGCGTTCCTGGCGACTTCCCGGCCACGCCGGGCGGCATTCAATCCGCCATCACGGCGATCGCCGGCAATGGCGTCGTTGAGATCACGGACAGCGGCGCCTATCAGGTGCCGACGGGCCTCGTCATCGACGTTGCGCCGAACAGCCATGTCGAGCTGCGCGCCGCCGACGGGTGTCGCCCGACGCTCGTGCTCGGCGCCGAGATCAAGGTATCGGGCGGCGAAGACGCGGCGTTCGACCTCAATGGCGTTCTGGTCACCGCCAATGTCACGCCCGCCAACGCCGGGACGACCTTGGTGCGCGCGCCGGCGCAGCGCCCCAACGCGCAACCCAGCCAGCTGGGCCATCTCGGAGTGACCCACTGCACCCTGGTTCCGGGCTGGGCACTCAACCCGGCCGGCACGGCGAAATTTCCCGGCCAGCCCACCTTCATCGCCGAGCCCTTCACCGCGGTGTCCCCCAGCACCGAGCCGGCCGTCCTGGCGGTCGTCATCGCCAATTCCATCCTCGGCGCGGTTCGCGCCGCGGCGTTCGCGACAGTCTCCTTCGCCGACAGCATCATCGACGCCAACGGAAAACCGCAGGTCGCCTACGCGGCCGTCAATGCCGCCGCGGTCGACCAGACCGGCTCCGGCGGCGCGCTGACGCTGCAGGGCTGCACCGTGATCGGCAAGGTCCATGCCACGCTGCTCTCGCGCGCGTCGAACTGCATCTTCTGGGCTGCGCTCGCGGCCTCCGATACCTGGCCGGCGGCGGTATGGTCCGATCGCAAGCAGAGCGGATGCGTGCGCTTCAGCTGCCTGCCACAGGCCGCGATTACGCCGCGGCAATTCGAATGCGTAAGCGACGGGCCCGGAACGCCCGGTCCGTTGTTCGGATCGCTGCTCTATGGCGATGCCGCCTACGTCAAGCTTCTGCCCGACACCAACGACGTCATCCGTCGCGGCGCCGACGACGGCGGCGAAATGGGCGCGTTCCATTTCCTGCTGGCGCCGCAGCGCGAGATCGATCTTCGCGCGCGCCTGTTGGAATACCTGCCGGTCGGAATGGAGTTCGGAATTTTCTACGAGTCCTGATTAAAGGATTGAATCATGAGCTTCGATGTCAGCCGATTTTCCTTCGACGCTTGGAAAGATCGTTCCGGCGTAGTGATGCAGCAAGGTCGCCCGCAACTCGACTCCGACTGGAATGAATGGATGGCGATATTGAATCGCCGCATCCAGGCCGGAACGCTCGACGCGCTGGGCCGCGTCGCGGTGCCCTCGACCACGCCCTACGGCTTCAAGATCACGGCGAACCAATCGGGGACAACCAACAGCCTCTCGATCGGCGTCGGGCGCATATACGTCGACGGATTGCTGGTCGAGAACCACGGGACGCCAACGGCGACGTACGATCGTGCGCTTGCCGAACTGTCAAACACGCCACAGACGTCTCCGCCCGCGCCCGAAATCGATATCCCGTTCGCCAGCCAACCCCACCTGCCGAACCCGACCGGCGCATTTCTGCCTGGCAACGGACCGTTCGTAATCTATCTCGACGCCTGGCAACGTGAGGTCACATATCTGCAGGACCCGGATCTGGTCGAGCGAGCTCTCGGGGTCGACACGACCGGGCGCCTGCAGACGGTCTGGCAGGTCAAGATGCTCGACGTCAGCAAGGTGCAGCCGACTGGAATCACATGCACCACCTCGCTGGCGCCCTGGGACGCGCTCGTTCAACCCTCGCCCTCGCGCCTGTCAAGCGCGCCCTTTCCCGCCCCGAACCCTGGACCCGGCAGCCTCACGTCCAGCGCCGGCTACACCGGCCTCGAGAATCAGCTCTACCGCGTCGAAATCCATCAGGCCGGCACCTTCAACACGGCCGCCACCGGCACGGGCGCGACGTTCAAATGGTCGCGCGACAACGGCTCGGTTGCGACCGCCGTCACGGCGATCACCGCCGTCGGCTCGGCCAGCCAGCTCACGGTGCAAAGCACGGGCAAGGACGACGTTCTCAGCTTCCATCCGGGCGACTGGATCGAAATCACCGACGATGCGCGCGAGCTTGCCGGCCTCACCGGAGACCTGCGGCAAATAGCCTCCGATGGTGTCGACCCGACCGCGAAGACCATTCTGCTCACGGGTGCGGTTGGCTCGGACATCGCCACCAATCTCACCACCCCGCCCGCCAATCTGGGCAATTGTCATGCGCGCATCCAGCGTTGGGACACCGGCAACGTCTATCTGATCGGCGGCACCGCAGCGGCGCCGACAACGACGATATGGGTCCCAGCGGGAGGCCGGGGCGACATTCCGGTCCCGCCCAAGGGTCAGTCCGTAATCCTGGAAAACGGCATCGCCGTCTCGTTCGACCTCGCCGTCGCTGGCGGAAGCTTCGTGCCGGGCGACTATTGGTGCTTTGCAACGCGCAACGACGGATCGCTGGAGCAGCTCAACGAGGCTCCGCCGAGGGGTGTGCATCATCACTATGCGCGTCTCGCCGTGGTCACCTTCGGCAACCCGGCGGCGAACTGCCCTCTGGCGTGGCCTCCGGTGACCACGTCCGCAAACGACTCCTGCGCCTGTATGGTCTGCGTCGAATTGGCCGATTATCTGGCGGACAATACGGCCATCACCAATGCGATCAACAAGGTCGCTTCGCTGAACGGCGGCCGCGTCTGTCTCGGCGCCGGCACCTTCGTCCTCGGGACGACACCGTTGATCATGTCCGCCCTCGCGCATGTGACGCTGAGCGGACAGGGGGCCGCAACCGGCCTGATCTATTCGGGAACCGGCTCGGCCGTCCAGGTCTCGCAAGCATGGGACGTGCGCATCGAGGACCTTGCTGTCATCGCCACCTACGTGCCACCGACGGCGGGTAGCGGCGTGATTGCCGGCATATCGGTGCAGAACTCCCTCGGCGTCACCATCGAGCGGTGCTCGGTGCTCACCTTGGATACGGCAGCGCCGGTCGCCCCCGCGCCTGCCGGCCTGCCGGTCGATCCCTTCCAGATCCTCAACACGTCGACGCAGACGGCGAGCGGAACCGGAATCGGCATCCTGCTCGACGCTTTCGTGATTGCGGGGATCTTCCGCGACAATCTGCTGATCAGCGATATCGGCATCGGCAGCACCACGGTGATCAACGCCACGCTGACCAATCCGCAGACGAATACGCACAACATCCTCGCCCTCGACGGAATCGAGATCAGCCGGAATGGCCTTAACTGCACCATGGCGGGCGTTGCGATCGGGGTGATCGGGGTAAGCACCGCGACGCGCGCGTGCTTTTTCCTCGGGCCGACCGATATTTCCGATAATCGGGTCCAGGTGTCCCAGCTCATGGGCATAGCGCTGGAGGGTTACGCCCTGCCGGACGCGATCGTGCGTGTCGCCCGCAACTACGTCGAGGCGCCGCTCATCGGCATCGCCACCCTGGTGGACGGCGCGCTGATCGAGGACAACCTGGTGACGCAGCCTGCGGTCGCCACCATGGCCGCGGTCTATCCGTTTGCGACCGGCATCGGCGCTTCTGGTCCGCTCGAGATCGTCATCCCCTACGCGCGGGCCTCGGTGCTGCGCAACCGCGTGCAGAACTGGGCCGGCGCCGGCATCGGCGCCACACACCTCGCGCTGGCAACGGTGCAGGACAACTCCATCACCAATGTCCTCGTCAACGGGATTGTCGCCGTGCTCAACGTCGAGCTGCGCGTTTGCGGCAACGAGGTCATTATCGTGTCGTCCAACCCGTCCGCCCCGGCGGGCACGGTCGTGACCGGAATTTCGGTCGCTGGCGCGGTGAATGCGCTTGTCGAGGGCAACACGGTCGGCATCATCGCGCCCGCAGGCGGCGTCAACGCGTCCGGCGTGCACGTCCTCAACGTCCTAACGGCGAGCGTGAACGGCAACCAGGTGAACCAGATTGGACCGATCACCGACTTGAGCTTCCAACCTTACGGGATTTGGGTCGAAAATCCGGCTCCGCCCGCGCCTGCGATACCGCTCCTCCTCGGGCTCACGCTGAACAACAACAGCGTCCTGCAGTTCGGCACCAGCGCAACCAGCATGTCGAACTTCGAGGGGCTCTCGGTCACCGCCCCCGCCGTCGGCAGTTGGGCCACGGTGCGGGACAACAGCGTCGCCGGTGGCTCGCTACAGCCGTTGATCGTGGTGTCCCTGTCCACCACCGCCGGCGACTGCGTCCTGACGGGGAATTACTGCAATCAGACCGCAACGGGAGCGTCGATTTCGACGCCGATCGTCCAGGTGGTCGGCGCCGCCACCGCCGTTGTATGCAACAACCGGATCACCGGCGCCGGACATGACACCGGGCTCAGCGTCACCACCCCGGCCACCAGCCCGCCGACGCCGGCGACGCCGAAGGCGGCGATCATCGGCAACATCGTCGCCACGCAAATCCTGTTCAACGGGCAATCAAGCAACGCCACCCCGGCGCCGCCGTGGGCCGTGCTGAACGTCATCACCTAGGAGCACGCAGTCATCATGCAAATTCTCAAGCTGAGCGGCCAGACCACCGTCGCCGATATAGCTGCCGCGGCCTATGGCCTCAAATCCAACGACCCGGCGCTGCCCACAGCGGAGAAGAACCTCATCGCCGCCAATCCGGCGCTTGGCGGGAACTTGGCGTCCCTGCCGAAAAACACGGTTGTCGCCGTTCCGCCACTCAACGGTGTTGCCGGCGCCGGCGCCATCACCGTCGATCCGATCGGCAGCGCCTTTTTCGCACGGCTGCAAAACCTATCCGCCGCCGTCAACGCCGCGGCGGCGCCGCGCAGCGCCCCGACCAGCACGACCGCACCTTTGGGCACCGCCCCCGGCGCGAGCACGACGCAGCCGACGCTCGCGCAGCTCGATTTCTCGATTCTGCAGAGCGATCTCGCCGCGTTCACAAAGTTGCACAGCAGTTGAACCAGGCCCGGCGGATCGAGAGCGCATTGCACAACGAATGATTTCACGGGAGGAGTTCATGGCACTCAGTCAGCAGACTTTGCGAATCGTCTGGGGCGAGGCGCGTCGCCTGATTCCGACCGACGGCGCGGATAACACCAAGGCGCGGCTGCAGGCCGTGATCGCCGCATTGGCGACGCGGGACAGCAGTGCGGCGGCTGCCAATTTCGCGGCGCCCGTGCCGCTTCCGCCAGTCGGCTCACCGAGCGGGGCGGCCGCGGCCCAGATGGTGGCGTCGGTCGAAAGCGCTGTCGAGTTCGGCCAGCAGGGCGGACGCGCGCTGCCTAAACGCGCGGTGCTGTGGGAGACCGCAAAGACCGGCGAGCCGGTCGAGACGCAACGATCGTTGCCGCCTTCGGCGGCTTGGATCAAGGACGCAACGGCGGCGCATACGAGCACGTTCGGTGTCGACGGCGACGCCACCCACCGTATCTTCACGCTGTTCGAGAGCGACGCCGAACCGAAGCGCGGCGATCCCGCATTCGTTTCCGGGCTGACCGGCTCGGGCCTGCCATCCCCGCGCCGCAGCGGACATCCGGTTTCGGTGCCCTGGATTCTTGGAATCGTCGCCGGTGTCTTATTCTTCTGGATGCTGGCGAGCCTTTCCTGGACGGGCCACAGCGTCAAGCAGGCGCGCGATCTGATGGCAGGCACGTTACCGGTGGTCACCGGTGCCTATCTCGAGAAGCTCGATGCCGGATGCAAGGCCAATGGCAACGTGTGCAACGACGCCTTCGATGCTGGCGCGACGTCGCCGCAGACCGACAAGGCGACTTACGCTGCCGCAACCTGCATCAAAACGCCGGAGTCGGGCGACTCTCCGCTCCATACCTCGGCATTCTGCCAGTACGCTTGGTCGCTTGCGCTGACGGCCGCAAATTCCGGAAACCTGGCCGGCGTCGGCACTGTTCTCTCGGCCGTTCTCGGCTGGCCGGTGGGTATCTCGCAGCGAACCGGAACCTTGTCGCTCGCGTTCCCGATGGCAGGCCTGATTGCATCCATCGCGCTACTGGGCATTGCGCTCGGGCTGGGCACCCAGGGAAATATCTTCGGCGTGTGGATCAGCCCACAAAAGCGCATCTCGCTTGCGCGCATGCAGGTCTCGTTGTGGACCGTCGTCGTGCTTGGCGCCTACGCGACGGTCGCGCTGTTCAACTCTGGCATGCTGGCGGAGCTGATCCAGGCCGCGCAACAGAATGGAAACCGGCAGTCCTTGCTGGAGACGCTGGTGACGTTCCCGACCATGCCAGCCGCGATCCTCACCGCGCTCGGCATCGCGGTCGTCTCACCCATGGTGTCGGCCCTCATCAAGGGCGACGTCGGCAGCACTGCGAGCGATATCGCGATCGGCCTTGCGGACGATTCCCAGATCAAGGACAACAGCGGCGTCGGGCGCTTCATCGATCAGGTAAAGGGCGACGGCAGCAATCTCGAGGTTCGCGACGCACCCGAGAAAGCGTCGCTCGCCGATCTGTTTCTCGGAGAAACGAACGACAGCAAGAATCTCGTCGACGTGTCGCGCCTGCAGAACGTGCTGATCACGCTGATCCTGGTCTGTGGCTACGGCACGCTGCTGTTCGACATGGTGCGCGACATAGCGCCGGAAACCCTCGTCGGCGCGCTGAACAGCTCCAAATCCCTGTTCCCCACGCTGCCCAGTCCCGGCGCTGTCTTCACGACGCTTCTTGCCGCAAGTCATGGCACCTATCTCGTATCGAAGGCCGCTGCGAAATAGCCACCGGCTTGTATCGAACGCGCATTCGACGGGGTTCCACACCGCCGCTGGGTCAAAAGCGCACGTCCTCACGGGCTCCGACACATCGTCTGCTTTGACCACAAAAGCAGGCCGCTGATTCCTGATTTGGAACACTTGCCTTAAGCAGTCGGACCATCATTGGAAACCAATGGGCGCTTTCTTCCACCATGCGCGTGGAGAGTTGGTATAGTTGTTGGTATCGGCTCATTCAGCGATTTCAAACTAGGGCCTGTCTTCAGTTAGGGGATTCCCAAATCAGTTTTTGAATGATTCATAGGCGGTCGGCCTGAGGGGGGCCGACCGATGCGACGTTTTGCGTTA
>NZ_JBAURI010001185.1:0-1824 GCF_049581145.1 Bradyrhizobium sp. | reverse complement strand
CCTCACCTCGAAAGTCCGCGAGAGCCTGGTCTCGATCGGCCGCCTCGTCTCCTTCGTCGCCGCCGAGTCCGATGGGGTCAAATGGTCGAAGGAAATGCGCGTGCAGCTGAAGACCATGCAGCGCGATGTCGGTTCCCTGACCGACCACGCCTCCTATCTGTCGAACAAGATCACCTTCGTGCTCGACGCCATGCTCGGTGTCGTCAATCTCGAGCAGAACAACATCATCAAGCTGTTCTCGGTGATGGCCGTGGTGCTGATGCCGCCGACCCTGATCGCCTCGATCTACGGCATGAACTTCAAGATCATGCCCGAACTGGAATGGACGCACGGCTATCCGCTTGCGCTGATCGCGATGGTGGCCGCCGCGGTGCTGCCTTACCTGATCTTCAAATGGAAGAACTGGTTGTAGGAGGTCTTAACTGCGAGGAGCGGCTTGTGCGCCGCAATTCGACGAGCAAGAGCGGAAGCGACGGAGCAGTTGCCCCTTGTTGCTTTACGGATCGCTTCGCGTCGTTCGCAATGACGACCCCATTCGATAGCGCTTTGTTTGCTGCCCGAATTTCTCCGGTAAAATTTGAGCGGTGCGCTGAACGTTTGAGCGAAACTTCTCTGCGATGGTGTCCTCCATAAGCCGAGGACAGCCATGGTTGAGAAATCCATAACGTCATCCCGCAACGTCGTCGAGCTCGCGCGGTATCGCGAGCGCAACGGCGCTGGCACGGCGTTTGCGATTCCGCCGCGCAGCTGCCGGCATTGCGGCGCCGTGCTCGCCGATGGCGAGCGCGAGGAGGAATGCTCCAGCACCTTCAACCTCGACACCGCCCGCCTGCGCTGGCACGCCGCGCAGATTCTGCGCGGATTGATTTGATTGATCGGGCACCGCTCGACGCCTAATTCCGTCATTGCGAGCGCAGCTAAGCAATCCATCGTGTCGCAAAACAGGAATGGATTGGTTCGTCGCTATCGCTCCCAGGAATGACGGGAGTTGTCGCGCCATACACCTCCCGCAACCTGCAGCGCCCGGCTCGGCGCCACCAAGGCGGCCGCCCCTCACGCCTCGGCCGGCGCGACGCGCACCCAGAAATCGTTGAACTCGACGCTATCGAACATCGCCGACGCCCGCGTGACCCTGCCGTCATGCATTTCGAACAGCCAGAAATAGGTGTTGGCATAGGGCTCGCCGTCGCGCGCGGTCCCCTTGGCGTCGAAGAAGATCACCACGACATCGCCGTCGGCGTAGATCCCGCGGATGCTGGGCTTCAGCCCGACGCTAATGCGCGCGTTAAATGGCCGGATCACCTCGCGCAGGAAAGTCTCGCGGCCCCGATAGGTCTTCGACGCGACCGAGCGGCCCTCAATGGTCCAGCTTGCATCCTCGGTCAATAGTTCGAACGGGCTGCCGGTGCCTTGCGCCCATGCCTCGAAGCGCTCGCGGACCAGCGCCTTGTTCCGATCCTCGCGGGACGTCGCGGTGTCGTTCATGCTGTCTCTCCTTGAATCTGGCGGACTGCCGTGTAACGGCTGAATGAACAGGCGGAACGATCTTGTCGCATCGCGCGACGACCGCAAGATGAAACCCGCGCGCGCCGCTGGCGATTATTTGAGCGTCCCTCGCGCAGCCACGGCGCCTACCGCCGCACCACCTGCGCCGTCGCCACCACGATCTCGGTCACGAACCCCTCGCGGCTGAACGGCGCCAGCCGCGCCTCGACATCGTGCAGCATCGCCTCGGCCTGGTCGCCGAGCACGCCGGGCGAGGACGACGAGAACGTCAGCACCCGCCGCGCCAGGTCGCGCACGGCGACCGCGCGGCTGGTCTCG
>NZ_JBAURI010001184.1:0-14473 GCF_049581145.1 Bradyrhizobium sp. | reverse complement strand
TTCCCCCGGGGGTGGGAGCGCGGCTTTGGCTTGTGCGGGAGCGGACGCCTCGGTTGACGTCGCGGCCGCTTCACCGAAGGGATGCGCCACATGGACATCAAGGTCAGGGATGCAAACGGCGCGCTGCTCGCGGAGGGCGACAGCGTCACGCTGATCAAGGACCTGAAGCTGAAAGGCTCCTCCACGGTGCTCAAGCGCGGCACCATGATCAGGAACATTCACCTCACCGCCAACGAGGACGAGATCGAGGGCCGCACCGACAAGGTCAAAGGCCTGGTGCTGCGCACGGAATTTCTGAAGAAGGCGTGAGGAAAAGCCAAGCGTTCGCGCGGAGATCATACTCGGGCAACGTGCGAGAGCGTCGCTGCAACTCGCTTCGGGTCAGTTCGCAAGGCTGCCGAGCTTGGCGCCGATCGCGATGATCAAAAGGACGCCGCCGGCATAGGCGAGATATTCCGGGTTGTGGCACAACATCTGCGATGTCGAGCAGACTTGGCCGGCCCACTCCGTGCCCACTGAAATTTCATCCGCAGCCTGTTTGAAGAGCAGTGCGCCACCGCCCATCAACACGGCCAATATGAAGAAAATTCCCGCCATCGCCCCACCGCGACCCGCATTTCCGACAGCACATCCTGCGCTGCCATCCGGGATTGGAGCAAGATCGGGATACCTCCCGGCGGAGCGTCGCGACCGGTTTTCCACTGCTGCTTGCAGTCGCGCGCCTTGAAGCCGTCGCGCTCCATCAACGCCGCTTCACCTCGATGACATCAGGGCTCCGCGGTCGGTCGAGGAGATGGCAAAGCGCGGCGGCCGTGCCGCCACGCTTCTGCGAAACGACTTGAAACTCCTTTGCGTGACCGCGAGCGCCCTTACTCCTGGTCCGGCTTCTTGCCCCCGATATTCTTCAGCTTGGCGAACACCGCGTCGACGTTGAGGTCGTCGCTCTTTGCCTCAGCGGACTCGTATTCCGGTTCCTTGCGGGTGGTCTCGGATGCCGGCAGCAGGGTCGCCCCGCCATACTGGGTGTCGATCGGCTTCTCCTTGGCGGCGCGCTGCACCTCGAAATCGAGCTCGATCTGCGAGCAGAGGCCCAGCGTCACCGGGTCCATCGGCGTCAAGGTCGAGGCATTCCAGTGGGTGCGGTCGCGGACGCTGGCGATCGTGGTCTTGGTGGTCCCGACCAGCCGCATGATCTGGGTGTCCTTCAATTCCGGGTGGTTGCGTACCAGCCAGAGGATCGCGCTCGGCCGTTCATGGCGGCGCGACACCGGGGTGTAGCGCGGGCCCTTCTTCTTGGCCGCCGGCGGCAGCACCACCTTGCTCTCCTCGAGCCTCAGGCGATAGTCGGGGTTCTTTTCGCCCTTTTCAATTTCCTCACGGGTCAACTGGCCGTTGGAAATCGGGTCCATGCCCTTGATGCCCTGGGCGGCGTCGCCATCAGCGATGGCGCGGATCTCCAGCGGGTGCATTTTGGTGAAATCGGCCACCTGATCGAAGGTCAGTGCGGTATTATCGAGCAGCCAGACGGCAGTTGCCTTTGGCATCAGCGGTGCGTTGCTCATGGCAAATCTCCTTTGCGCTCCGCCCACCTGTTCTAGGCGGAGCCTTTTGGTCATCAGCGATGACGGGAATTAGCCATATATAAGCCCTGCGGACCCTGCGGCGCAATGGCCCTCCTCGACAGCCTTGACAGCGCTCAAAAGCAGTCCCAAGTCGTTAACTGAATTGACCGTTCCCTGCCCACCGGCGAGGGGTGATTCGGTGGCGAGATCGTTCCCATATGGCCGCTAAACCAGACCTGAAAATAGTGCTTTGCTCGCCACGGGGTTTTTGCGCCGGGGTGGTGCGGGCGATCGACACCGTGGAACGGGCGCTCGCCATTTACGGCGCCCCGGTCTATGTCCGTCACGAGATCGTCCACAACCGCTATGTGGTGGACAGCCTGAAGACCAAGGGCGCGATTTTCGTCGAGGAGCTGGCCGAAATCCCTGACGATACCAACGCGCCGGTGGTGTTTTCGGCCCATGGCGTGCCGAAATCGGTCCCAGCCGAGGCGCGGGACCGCAAATTCTTCTCGCTCGATGCGACCTGTCCTCTGGTGACCAAGGTGCACCGGGAGGCGGCGATCCATTTCAAGCGCGGCCACGAAATCCTGCTGATCGGTCATTCCCACCACCCCGAAGTGGTCGGCACCCTCGGCCAGTTACCGGCCGGCGCGGTGACGCTGATCGAAACCGCCGAGGACGCGGCGACCTTCACCCCGAAGGATCCCAACAACCTCGCTTTTGTGACTCAGACCACGCTGTCGATCGACGATACCGCCGAGATCGTCGCGATGTTGAAGGAACGGTTCCCGAATATCTCGGGACCGCACAAGGAAGACATCTGCTACGCCACCACCAACCGCCAGCTCGCGGTGAAGAAGGTGGCCCCCGTCGTCGACGCGCTGATCGTGGTCGGCGCGCCCAACTCGTCGAACTCGCAACGCTTGCGCGAAGTGGCGGAACGCGAGGGCTGTCCCATCGCGGTGCTCGCGCAGCGCGCCAGCGATATCGATTGGAAACGGTTCGAGGGCATCAGGAGTCTCGGCATCACCGCCGGCGCCTCGGCGCCGGAAGTGATCGTCGAGGAGATCATGGGCGCGTTCGCCGAGCGCTACGAATTGCATGTCGAGACGGTGTCGGCTGCGGAAGAGAACGAGTTTTTTCCGCTGCCGCGTTCGCTGCGGCCCGACGCGGCCGCGGAATAAGCCATATGGCGGTCTATACCGACGTCGCCGCCGACGAACTCGCGGATTTTCTCTCCTGGTACGATCTCGGCGCCCTGTTGTCCTACAAGGGCATCGCCGAGGGCGTGGAGAACTCCAACTTCCTGCTGCACACCTCGAACGGCTCCTTCATCCTGACGCTCTATGAGAAGCGCGTCGAACGGGACGACCTGCCGTTTTTCCTCGGCCTGATGACGCATCTCGCGTCGCACGGCATCAATTGCCCGCAGCCGGTCGCAAACAGGCGCGGCCAGGCGCTGGGCGTGCTTGCGGGGCGACCGGCCGCGATCATCACCTTTCTGGAGGGCATCTGGCCGCGCAAACCCAATGCCGTCCATTGCGCAGGGATCGGCGAGGTGCTGGCGAAGATGCATCTCGCCGGAGCCGGCTTCACGATGCGGCGCGCCAACGCGTTATCGGTGTCCGGCTGGCGCCCGCTGTTCGATGTGGCCGCGTCGCGGGCCGACGAGGTGCAGCACGGGCTCTCCGCATTCCTCTCAGCTGAGCTCGACTATCTCGAGGGTGGTGTCTGGCCGCGCCATCTGCCGCAAGGCGTGATCCACGCCGACCTGTTTCCCGACAACGCGTTCTTTCTCGGCGATCGACTTTCGGGCGTGATCGACTTCACCTTCGCCTGCGACGACATGCTGGCCTATGACGTTGCGATCTGCCTCAATGCGTGGTGCTTCGAGCCGGATCACTCCTTCAACGTCACCAAGGCCCGCGCCTTTCTGTCCGCCTATGCCCGTGAGCGCAGGCTGTCCGACGCCGAGCAGGACGCGCTGCCACTGCTCGCGCGAGGCGCGGCGATCCGCTTTTTGCTGACGCGGCTGGTCGATTGGCTCAACGTGCCGCCGGGTGCTCTGGTGCGGCCGAAAGATCCGCTCGAATATGTCCGCAAGCTGCGCTTCCATCAAAGCGTCGCAAGCGTGCGCGATTATGGGTTGTCGGACCAGGGACTGGTCGCGTGAGTTCGCTTCCTGCCGTGATCATTCATACCGACGGCGCCTGCTCGGGCAATCCCGGGCCGGGCGGCTGGGGTGCGATCCTGAAATTCGGCGACGTCGAGAAGGAACTGAAGGGCGGCGAGGCCCACAGCACCAACAACCGCATGGAGCTGATGGCAGCGATCTCCGCGCTGGAGGCCCTGAAGAAGCCCTGTCAGGTCGATCTCTATACCGACAGCCAGTATGTCCGGCAGGGCATCACCGGCTGGATCCACGGCTGGAAGAAGAACGGCTGGCGCACCGCCGACAAGAAGCCGGTCAAGAACGCCGAACTGTGGCAACGGCTCGATGCCGCGCTGAAGCCGCACGAGGTGCGTTGGCACTGGGTCAGGGGCCATGCCGGGCACCACGAGAACGAGCGCGCCGATCAACTGGCGCGCGACGGCGTGGCGATGGCGCGGCTGAAGAGATAGTCGTTCTCGGCCGAGTAGCGTCACCTGTCATCGCTCGGCTTGACCGGGCAACCCCGGTAAACACTGACCTCTCAATTGAACAAAGCGGCCGAGAGCGGCACGTTCGTCATGCCGTGTTGATTGCCCTGGGATCCCGGACCGCCCGGCCAAGCAGGCGAATGCCCGAGACCGGGCCCGGGCATGATGATATATCTTGACGCGATCGCTCAAAGCAATCGCGCGAAGACGCGCTTATAGCTGCCCCAGCAGCGTGTCGCCGCCGGAAACCTCGACCTTGCCGGGGGCGGGCTCGAGATTGAGCTTCTTGACCACCCCATCTTCGACCAGCATCGAGTAGCGCTTGGAGCGGATGCCAAGGCCGTTGCCGGAGGCATCGAGCTCCATGCCGATCGCCCTGGTGAATTCCGCATTGCCGTCGGCGAGGAAGATGGCCTCGTCGCGCTGGTCGGTGTCGCGCTTCCAGGCGTTCATGACGAAGGCGTCGTTGACGGACACGATCGCGATCGTGTTCACGCCCTTTTCCTTGATGGCATAGGCATTCAGGAAAATGCTCGGCAGATGCATCTTGTGGCAGGTGCCGGTGTAGGCACCGGGGACGGCAAAGAGGGCGACCTTCTTGCCCTTGAAGATGTCGTCGGTGGTCTTGACCTGCGGACCTTCCGCCGTCATCACGCGAAACTTGGCTTCAGGGAGCTTGTCGCCAACTCGGATTGTCATCGTCAATTCTCCGTGGGAATGAGTAGGTGTGTCTTAAAGCATATTCAGCGCGAGGGGAAACGTGTTCACCATCGTTTGATGCCCGACATTGTTGCAGGCGGGGCTGCCATTCCGGTTTCGCGCTCTGCGCACCCGGAATGACAGGATGAGGAAGCGCGCCTCACAACAACGCAGTCAGCCGGCGCGCTCACGCCGCGGCGGCCTTCTTCTCGTCGCGCAATTGGCGCCTGAGGATCTTGCCGACATTGGTCTTCGGCAGTTCGGTCCGGAACTCGATCTGCTTCGGCACTTTGTAGCTCGTCAATTGCGTGTGGCAGAACTTGATGACGTCCTCCGCAGTGAGGTTCGGATCCCGCTTGACGATGAAGGCCTTGACCGCTTCGCCCGATTTCTCGTCGGGGACACCGACCACCGCGGTCTCCAGCACGCCGGGATGGCTCGCGATCACTTCCTCGACCTCGTTCGGATAGACGTTGAAGCCCGAGACCAGGATCATGTCCTTCTTGCGGTCGACGATCTTGGTGTAGCCGTCCGCCGTCATGATGCCGATGTCGCCGGTGCGGAAATAGCCGTCCGCGGTCATCACCTTGGCGGTCTCGTCGGGCCGATTCCAGTAGCCGACCATCACCTGCGGTCCCTTGGCGCAGATTTCGCCGGTCTGGCCCAGCGGCAGCTCGTTGCCGGCATCGTCGCGGATTGACAGATAGGTCGACGGCACGGGTATGCCGATCGAGCCGTTGAATTCGGTCGCGGTCGCCGGGTTGCAGGTCAGCGTCGGCGAGGTTTCCGACAGCCCGTAACCTTCGGCGATCGGGCAACCCGTGATCTGCTTCCACTGCTCGGCCACCGGGCGCTGCACCGCCATGCCGCCGCCGTTCGCCATCTTCAGCTTGGAGAAATCGACCTTTCTGAAATCGGGATGATGCAGCAGCGCGTTGTACAACGTATTCACGGCGGGGAAGCTGTTGATCTGGTACTTGGCGAGTTCCTTGATGAAGCCCGGGATGTCGCGCGGATTGGGGATCAACAGATTGACTCCGCCTGCGCGCATCGCGAGCAGGAAGCAGGCGGTCAGCGCAAAGATGTGATAAAGCGGCAGCGCGCAGACGATAAAGAGCTGATCGACATGTGGCGGCCGCGTCAGCGCCGGCTGCAGCCAGGCGTCGTTCTGCAATACGTTGGCGACGATGTTGCGGTGAAGCAGCGTGGCGCCCTTGGAGACGCCGGTAGTGCCGCCGGTATATTGCAGGAAGGCAACGTCGTCGGGGGTGATCTTCGGCTTGCTGAAGGCCATGCTGCGGCCGGCCGCAAGCGCGTCGTTAAAGTTGACCGCGCCCGGCAACGAATAGGCCGGCACCATCTTCTTCACCCGCCGCACCACCAGATTGACGATCATGCCCTTGAGGCCCAACAGGTCGCCCATGCTGGCGACGATGACGTGCTTGAGTGCGGTATGGCCGATCACCTTTTCGACCGTGGTTGCAAAATTCTCCAGCACGATGATCGCTTCCGCGCCGCAGTCCTTGAGTTGATGTTCGAGCTCGCGCGGGGTGTAGAGCGGATTGACGTTCACTACCGCGTAGCCGGCGCGCAGCACCGCGGCGGTCGAAACCGGATGTTGGAGCACGTTCGGCATCATCAGCGCGACGCGGGCGCCGTTCGACAGCTTGAGGCTCTGCAGATAGCCGGCGAGCGAACGGGACATCTCGTCGAGATCGCGATAGCTGATCGACTTGTCCATGCAGATGAAGGCCTTGCGATCCCTGAATTTCGCAAAGCTTTCTTCCAACAGCTCGACCAGCGACGCGTATTGGGAGGCGTCGATATCGGCGGGCACGCCGGCCGGATATTGCTTCAGCCAGATCCGCTCCATGGCTTGTGTTCCTCTCGCTTGACCTCGCGCGCGATGACGCTTCTTTGAGCCGTCGTCCCGCTCCATCTCTTGTTCGGGCATGATCGTTTCGGATCCTGCTCTGGTGTCCCATTTGCTCCGGCGGGACGGTTCGTTTTTCGCAGTATTGAGCCATGCCGCAGGCCATGGCAAGCGGGCGGGAACTCGTTTGGTGCATGGTCGGTGAATGCTGCCCGGTCTGGCTGACGCTTGAAACAGCCAGGCCTGCCGCGATGCGCGATCCCGTCAGCCGGCCGGCTTGGGCTCGCTGGAGGGAATGACCTTCGGCTTCGTCGCAGGCTTCGCTGCTGTAACGGTACGGCTGGTCTTGGTGCCGCTGGTCTTGGTGCTGTTCTTGGGCCTGGCCGGTTCGCTCGCCGTCGGATCAGCAGCGGCAAATGGCTTGCCGTCGGCGTCCGCCTTGGCGCTGGGGTGTCGGTTCGCCGCCGGCCTTGCGGCGGACTTCTTGTCCGTCTCCTTGTCACCAATCTTATCGCCGGTCTTGTTATCGCCCCTCTTGGCGTCGACCGCCGGCTCGGCGGCGTCGGGCCTTCGCGCCGCAAGACGCGCCTTCTTGCCGCGGTGCTTTGCGGGTGTCTGGGCATCGGCGTCGGCAGCCTCCGCCGCAACCAGGGCGGCGCCGCTGCGCGTCGGACCGGTATAGACGACGACCGGCTCGGAAGGCGCGGGCGCCATGGCCAACAGCTCCGAGGGCTTCGGCAAGGGCGGTTGCAAGCCGCTCGCGTAGAACGTCACACCGGTTTCGCCGGTGGCCGGGGGGCCGCCCGGATTACTGGCGACGATATCGTCATCCTCGTCGCTTGCCGGCTTGTGACGCTTGCCGCTGCACATTTCGTCGCGCAGGTTCGGCGGCGTGGTGTCGATCGGCACCAATTTGTCGACCGTGCCGAGTGAGGGCGTGAGCCAAGACAGTCCATTATTGGCGAAGCCGCGGTCCAACAGCTGCGCGGCGCGCACCGCGCGCATGGTGCCGGAGGAGGCGCCGAGCACGACCGCGATCAGCCGCCTCCCGTCGCGGGTGGCGGAGGCCACCAGATTGTAGCCGGAGGCGCAGATGAAGCCGGTCTTGAAGCCGTCGGCGCCGGGGTAGCGTCCGATCAGCTTGTTGAAGTTCTGCGTCACCCTGCGGCCGAAGCGGATCGAGGGAATGTGCACGTAATACTCGTACTCCGGCAGGTCGTGGATGATGGCGCGCGCCAGGATCGCAAGGTCGCGCGCCGAGGTGATCTGGCCGTCGGCGGGCAGGCCATTCGGATTGACATAGCTCGTCTGCGTCATGCCGAGCTTCTGCGCGGTGTCGTTCATCATCGCCGCGAAGCCGTCGATCGAGCCGCCGACGCCCTCGGCCAGCACCACGGCCATGTCGTTGGCCGACTTCACCAGCATCATCTTCAGCGCGTTATCGACGGTGAGCTGCGTGCCCGGTCTGAAGCCCATCTTCGACGGCGACTGCGAGGCGGCCAGTGGCGAGACGGTGACGAGCGTATCGAGCGTGATCTTGCCGTCCTTGACGGCCTTGAGCGTGACATAGGCCGTCATCAGCTTGCTGAGCGACGCTGGGTACCAGGGAACCGTGGCGTTTTCGGCCTCGAGCACCTTGCCGCTGTCGGCCTCGATCAGCAAATGTGCTTCGGCATGCGCGACGCGTGGCAACAGCAGCACCAACGCAGCGATGACGACGATTCGACTGACAGCGAATCGTTTTGGGGAAGATGGGCGAAGAGCGTTCACGATCCGATTCCGGTCCTTTGAGACCCGCCCTTGACAAGCGCGTACCATGCTTGCGCAAACGAGGTCCTGACATCTGACATTCGGGTTTCAAGCGTGTCCGGCGCCGATAGCACGCGGCAACCGCAAACCTATACCCGCCGCTCGATCCAGAACAGAGGTCCGGCGATCAATTCACCGCTGGACGTCCGAATTTCGGCAGAAAAATCAAGCTTTGACCGCAGCGCTGCCGCTTTCGGGTCGTGGCGCGCTCGGTCGTGCGTTTTCCTGCAGCGAGAACTGCGCCCGGGCCAGTTCCGCGAACCGTCCGCCCTCCGCCAGCAGTTCATCGAACGTTCCAGTTTCGATCACGCGCCCGTTCTCGAATACCAGGATGTGCGTGGCGTTGCGAATGGTCGAGAGGCGATGGGCGATCACGAATGTGGTACGTCCTTTCATCACCTCGTCGAGCGCCGCGTTGAGCTTGGCTTCGGTGACCGCGTCCAGCGCGCTGGTGGCCTCGTCGAGGATCAGGATCGGAGGGTCCTTCAGGAGCGCGCGTGCGATCGACAGCCGTTGCCGCTCGCCGCCCGACAACATGCGGCCGCGCTCCCCGGCATGGGTCTCAAAGCCGTGTTCACTGCGCTCGATGAAGTCCAGCGCCTGCGCCCGGGTGGCGGCAAGGCGCAATTCCTCGTCGGTCGCGTCGGGCTTGCCGACGCGCAAATTATCGGCGATCGAACGGTCGAACAGCAACGCCTCCTGGAACACCACGCCGATGTTCCGCCGCAACGCCGCCAGCTTCAGTCCGCGGACGTCCATGCCGTCGATCCTGATGAAGCCGGATTGCGGATCGAATGCCCGGTGCAACAGCGCGATCGCGGTCGACTTGCCGGCGCCGGTCGGACCGACCAGCGCGATGGTCTGGCCGGGCAGCGCGGTAAACGAGAGATCCTCCACCGCCGGCCGCTTGCCATCATAGGAGAACGTCACGTCGATGAATTCGACGAGACCCGCGAGTCGTCCGGTGTCGATCGCATCCACCCGGTCGCGGACCGCAGGCACCGCGTCCAGCACGTTGAAGAATTCCGCGAGCCGCGGCGCCTCCATGAACAGATTGTTGATGAAGGAGACCACCTGTTCGAGCTTCTGGATCAGTATGGTTGCGAACGCGACGAACATCACGATCTCGCCGACCGTGGTGAGGCCCTGCTGGTTCAGGGCGATGCCGACGGCAAAGATCGCCAGCACCGTGATCGTCGTCGAGGCGCGCGTCATCACGGTGACCAGCGCCCACCACGACAGCACCGGCATCTGCAGCGCCAGCAGCTTGCCCGCGACCAGGCGCAGGCCCTGCACCTCGGCGTCGATGCGCACGAAGCTTTGCACCAGCGCGACATTGCCGAGCGCATCGGAAGCTCGCGCGGAGAGGTCGCCGAAATGCTTTTCGACCTCGCTCTGCAGGCCGTAGGTTTTGCGCACCACGAATGTCGTCAGCACCGTGAACACCACGCACAACAGGAACAACAGGATGGCGAGCCGCCAGTTGAGATAGAGCGACAGCGGCAGCAGCACGATCACCGACATGATGGCGGCGAAATGTTCGCGGAAGAAGCCGAGCCAGAGCCGCCACAGCGCGTCGGTGCCGTTCAGCATCACCTTCATCAGCCGGCCGGAATGCGTGCCGGCGTGAAAGGTCAAAGGCAACTGCAGGATGTGCTCGAAATAGTCAGTCAGAACCACCTGGCGCTGGCGGTGCGACAGCCGGTCGGCATGCAGTGCCACCGCCGCGCTCGCCCCGATCGTGAACAGGCCGAATGCCGCCCAAGCCGCGAGCAGCGGCCACGCCGAGGATGCGTGCTTGCCGGAGAGGACGTCGACGATACGGCCGAACAGCACCGGCTCGGCGAATTGCGCCGCCGCAAGCAGGAGATTGGCGCCGGCGAGGATCCAGCCAAGTCGGGCTTCCTTGCCGAGCAGCCGCAGCACGCGGGTATAGAGGCGCAGCAGGGACATGCCGTCAAAACACCTTGCGAAGCTCTCGAACAACCAGATCCGGCGGGCGTTCTCGATGAGGCATTCTAAGCAGGGATCGCGCGTCGGATACAGCGCAATCGGCCGGGCGGACCGGTACGGTCGATCGTAACGCCTCCAAGGCCCTCTCGAAAGATGCCGCCGGTCGAGGCGCGGCAGGCATGCGACGCGCAGGAAAGCGGCTCGCAACGCGGGACTGGCGCGTAGCTCCCGGACCCTGCGCGGGCTTCCATTTGTGTTGGTTCCATGACACCGGTGCACGGCTTCTCTTGCGCCGGTCGCATCGGCGGCCACGAACATCCGCGGCCAGAGCCGGCCTATTCCGTTGCCGTTCCGGCGAGGAACTCGGCACGCTCGGGCGAATTGCTCGCGAGTGGGCCGCGCAGTCCGCGGCATGGAGCATTTGACATGGTAGCCCCAAAAACCCGCCTTGCATTGGTCGAATCGCGCTTGAAAACGGGCACCTGCGAATTTTTTCCTGCCGGTCACAAGTGTTAACACGCCAGCTACCAGTTTGGACTATTTTCCTTTGCCATGACTGATTCGATCGAACGGCTTTATCTGGCGGTCCTTGCAGCCAAGGATCTCGACCCGGCGACGTCGCGCACCGCGCGGCTGTTTCGGCATGGGCCCTCCAAGATGGCCAAGAAGCTGGCCGAGGAGGCGATCGAGGTGGTGATCGACGCGGTCAATGGCGACGCCCAGGCCGTGGTGCGCGAGAGCGCCGATCTGCTCTACAATCTGACGGTCTTGTGGGCCTCGGCAGGCGTGCGTCCCGACGACGTCTGGCGCGAAATGGAGCGGCGCGAGCTGCTGCTCGGCATTGCCGAGAAGATGCCGAAATCGCCGCTGAAGCTGGCCAAGGCCGCAGCGGCGGCGCCCCGGGCCGCCCGTCGGCCGGTTGTCGCGCTGGATCGGAGCCGCCTGCGCAAGGGGCACTGATTCTCCCTCGAATCATTAAAAGCGGCAGGCCATGGACAAATCCGTCTCATGATGGTTGATCGCGGCCATGCTGAAACGGATTTATGACTGGTGCATCGACGCCGCCCACAAACCCTACGCGCTCTGGATCCTGGGGGTGGTGGCGTTCGCGGAGAGTTCGTTCTTTCCGGTCCCCCCTGATGTGATGCTGATCCCGATGTCGCTGGCGCGGCCGCAGCGCGCCTGGCTCTACGCCGGCATCTGCACGGCCTGCTCGGTGATCGGCGGTCTGCTCGGCTATGCCATTGGCGCGCTGCTCTATGACTCGGTCGGGCACTGGCTGATCGATTTTTACGGCCTTGGCGGCAAGGTCGAAGCCTTCCGCGCCTCCTATGCGCAATGGGGCGCGGTGATCATTCTCGTAAAGGGGTTGACGCCGATTCCCTACAAGCTCGTGACCATCACCTCGGGATTTGCCGGCTATAACATCGCGCTGTTCGTGGTGTGCTCGATCGTCGCGCGCGGCGGGCGTTTCTTCGTGGCCGCGATCCTGCTCAACCGCTACGGCGAATGGATCAGGGTGAGGATCGAGCGCCACCTGGCACTCTGGGTGATCCTCGGGGCCGCCGCGCTGGTGCTCGGCTTCGTCATCGCGCTGCGGATGCTTTAGCTTCTCTCGCCTGTGCACCGGGCAAACGCTCGGCGTTTGTGAGCCGCGGGAAACCATTCGCGTCGACGGGCCGGCGCGGTGCCCGTTATTGCGGGTGCCGGTCAATGGCTCGAAGTTCGCGGAAGTCCAGCCGGTGAACGCAAGCGCCGCGCCGGCCACCGTGGCATCTTAAAGCAGTCGCCGTTGCCATTCGGCTCACAAGTTCTTCGTATGCGGTTGCGGCGAGCCGTGACGGCATCAGCAGGATTGCCTTCATGGTATGATGTCTGGCATCCTAAAGCCCCGAGCGTTTCAGGCATGACGCCTGCGCACTGATCAAGACAAGCCAGAAGGATTTTTCGCCGATGTCGATGCCTGCCTTGTTCAAGGACCGTCTGACGATTCCCGTGATCGGAGCACCGCTGTTCATCATTTCGGTCCCCGATCTGGTGATCGCGCAGTGCAAGGCCGGCGTGGTCGGCGCGTTTCCGGCGCTCAATGCGCGGCCGCCGGAATTGCTCGATGAATGGCTGGCGCGGATCAAGGAAGAGCTCGCGGCCTACGACAGGGCGCATCCGGAGCGGCCATCGGCGCCGTTCGCGGTCAACCAGATCGTGCACCGCTCGAACAACCGGTTGGAGCAGGATCTGGCGCTGTGCGAGAAGCACAAGGTGCCGATGATCATCTCCTCGCTGGGCGCACGCGAAGAGCTCAACCAGGCTGTGCATGGCTGGGGTGGCATCATTTTCCACGACGTGATCAGCCAGAAGTTCGCGCACAAGGCGATCGAGAAGGGCGCCGACGGTTTGATCCTGGTCGCCGCCGGCGCCGGCGGCCATGCCGGCGTGATTTCGCCGTTCGCCTTCGTGGCCGAGACGAGGGCATGGTTCGACGGGCCGATCGCGCTGTCAGGTGCGATCGGCAACGGCAAAGCGATCCGCGCCGCGCGCGTGCTCGGGGCCGATTTCGCCTATATCGGCTCGGCCTTCATCGCCACCAGCGAGGCCAATGCGGTCGAGCGCTACAAGCAGATGATTACGATCTGCGCGGCGGAGGACATCGTCTATTCAAATCTGTTCACCGGCGTGCACGGCAATTATCTGAAGCCCTCGATCGTGGCGGCCGGGATGGATCCCGACAATCTCCCGACGTCCGATCCTTCGAAGATGAGTTTTGGCACCGACGCCGCGGGCGATCGCGCCAAGCCGAAGGCCTGGAAGGAGATCTGGGGGTCGGGGCAGGGCGTCGGCAGCATCGGCAAGGTCGTGCCCGCCGCCGAACTGATCGCACGCTTCAAGACGCAATATGATGAGGCTGTCGACCCGCCACTCTAGGTCGCGGCGCGCAAAAGCCCGAATCGCACTCATCCGAGCCATCGCGCCTTTCACTTGGTGAGCTGCTATTCGAGCTCGATCGGCTGGTACTTGCCCTTGTCATCGAGTTCCGTGCCCCAGATCTTGTGCGAGGCCTGGTGTTCCGCGCGGCCGAAATTGAGCGGTGCGCCGAGTCCCAGATCGAGATTGTGCATGTTCTCGAGCGTGTCGATCAGCCTTTCCGTGTCGATCTGAGGGCCGGCCCGTTTGAGACCCTGGATCAGCACATTGGCGGCGACGTAACCTTCGAAGGACACGTAGTCCGGGATCTCGCCGGCGAAATATTTGGCAAGTGCATTCTTGTATTCGAGCACCTCGCTCGAATAGCCGCCGACCGCCGGCACCACCTGGGTCACGATCACGCCGTTGGCGTAGCGCGGCCCAAGCAGCATCAATTCATCGGCAAGCTCGGTGCTGCCGACGAACGAGACGTTTGTGTAGACCAGGCCGGGAAACTGGTCGCGGGTCTTCTCGATGAATTTCGCGGCCGCGCGATAGGTTGCGACCATGACCACGGCCCTGATCGCCGGCTTCTGCAGTCGCAGCCGGTTGACCGCGTCATCCACGTCCACGGTATTCCGTTTGTAGCCGAGGCGGACGATCTCGGCGTCGTCGACGCCGAGCGAACGAAAGGCCTTGGCGACACCGGCGTAGCCGGCGTCGCCGTAGCCGTCGTCCTGGGCGAATACGGCGATCTGCTTGGGCTGCAGGTGACGCAGCTTGACCAGATAGTGCACGACAGCGTCGGTTTCTTCCGCGTAGCTCGCGCGATAATTGAAGACGTAGTGATCAGGCGGATCGTTGCGCAGAATGCTCGCACCGGTGAAGGCGCCGAAAAACAGCGTTTTCCGGTCGAGTGCGTAGGGGATCGCGACCGCCGCGGTCGGCGTTCCGACGTTGCCGATGAAGCCGAAGACCTGGTCTTTCTCGTAGAGCTGCTTCATGGCGTCGAGCGTCCGCGTCGGCTCGTAGC
>NZ_JBAURI010001183.1:0-5285 GCF_049581145.1 Bradyrhizobium sp. | reverse complement strand
GCGCCGTTGTTGACGGTTGGCGTCCCGATCGATCTGCCGCAAACCCAGGCCAAGAGCCTCGATCAGGATCAGAAGCCGTTGCAGCTCTCGGTCGACGTCAACGGCAAGGTGTTCATCAACGATACCGAGGTCCCGCTTGCGGACTTGATTCCCAAATTGAAGGCGATCACCGACGCCCGTGGTGGACTCGATGAACGGCTCTATCTGCGGGCCGACAAGAAGGCCGATTACGGAACGGTGGCCAGGGTCATGGGCCAGTTGTCGGGCGCGGGCTACAAGAAGCTCGCGCTGGTGACCGAGGTGGACCAGGGGTCGTGATCCGGTGAAAGTCGACAAGACCCTCGCTGCGTCGGTCGCGCTCCACGTCCTGGTGCTGGGATGGGGACTGATCTCGTTTTCCACCCGTTCGCTCGAAGCGCCGCCGGAGGAGTCCCTGCCGATCGACGTCATTTCCGCGGACCAGTTGTCCAAGATCACTGCCGGCATCAAGACCGGCGAGAAGGACAAGCCGAAGCCCCTGGTCGAGAAGGTCGCTGAGGCCACGCCGGTGGATGACGCCGTCGGCAAGATCAGCAAGAAGCAGCCCATTGTGACCGACGCCGCGCCCGATCCGACGCCGCCAGTTGACAAGCCGGTCGAGAAAAAACCCGATCCGCCGAAACCGGTCACCGAGAGCAAGCCGAAGGAAGATCCCAAGCCGATCGAGAAGAAGCCGGATCCGCCCAAGATCGATCCGATCGCGGAAGCCTTGAAGTCGGAAGCGGCCAAGAAACCCAAGCCCAAGGCCGAGGCCAAATCGACTCCTCCGCCTCCGACCAAGAAGCGCGAATACAAATTCGACACCGAGACAATTGCGGCGCTGGTCGACAAGCGCGATCCCACCCGGCAGGCCGTGACCGGCGCGGTGCTGAATGCGTCGGCATCGCTTGGGACCTCGCGCGGCACCGCCGCGACGCTGTCGCAATCGGAACTCGCCGCCATGCGGGCGCGCCTGCACGACCTGTGGAACGTGCCGCCTGGGATCGAAAATCCGGGCGAACTCAATGTCACGGTGCGGATCTGGCTGAACCGAGATCGCCGTCTCGCCGCTGCTCCTCAGGTGGTCTCGGTCGGTAGCTCGGCGCGGTCGAAGGCGGCGGCGGACGCCGCCATTCGAGCCCTGCTGCAGGGCCAGCCCTACACGATGCTGCGCGACGAGACCTATGATCAATGGAAGTACATGGACATCGATTTCGGTCCGGATATGTCTAGCGGTTGATGAATTGGAAAAGAGTCAGCAATGTCCGTGAAGTCCTGTTTTCTTCCTCCGCTGTCGCGCAGCCGGCGAGATGTCCTGATCGGGGGCGCTGGCGCCGCAGCGGCTCTGCTGCTGCCGTCGCGGGGCAGTGCCCAGACGTCATTGCGTGTGACCCCCAACTCAGCGCCGATCTCGATCGCGATCCCGAATTTCGTGGCCGGTACGCCGGCGGACGGCGATGTCGGCGCCGGCGTCGCACAGGTCATTACCAATAATCTGAAACGCTCCGGATTTTTTGCGCCGATCGATCCGGCGGCATTCATCGACCGGATCACGAACATCGACACCGCACCGAATTTTCAGAACTGGCAGACCATCAACGCGCAGAACCTTGTCACCGGCCGCATGACCCGGCAGCCCGACGGCCGCCTGAAGGCCGAATTCCGGCTATGGAGCGTGGCCTCCGGCCAGCAGCTCACCGGCCAGCAATATTTCACCGCGCCGGAATATTGGCGCCGCATCGCGCACATCATTTCCGACCAGATCTACGAGAAGCTGACCGGCTATGGCGGCTATTTCGACAGCCGCGTCGTGTTCGTGGACGAGTCCGGGCCGGCGGAGCGGCGGGTCAAGCGGCTCGCGCTGATGGACCAGGACGGCGCCAATGTGCACTACCTGACCAAGGGCAGCGATCTGGTGCTGACGCCGCGGTTCTCGCCGTCGACCCAGGAAATCACCTATATGGAATTCGGCCAGGACGACCCGCGGGTCTATCTCTACAATATCGAGACCGGGCAGCGCGAGGTCGTCGGAAATTTTCCCGGCATGTCATTTTCGCCGCGCTTTTCGCCGGATGGCCAGCGCATCATCATGAGCCTGCAGCAGGGCGGTAATTCGAACCTGTTCGTGATGGATCTGCGCTCGAAGGCGACCACCCGGCTCACCGACACGCCCGCGATCGACACGTCGCCTTCCTACTCGCCGGACGGCAGCCAGATCTGCTTCGAATCCGATCGTGGCGGCAAGCCGCAAATCTATGTGATGCCGGCAGGCGGCGGCACTGCGCAGCGCATCTCCTTCAGCAAGGACGACACCAACGCCAGCTATTCGACCCCGGTCTGGTCGCCGCGCGGCGACTATATCGCCTTCACCAAGCAGGGCAGCGGGCAGTTCGCGATCGGCCTCCTCAAGCCGGACGGCTCGGACGAACGGATCCTGACCGCGGGCTTTCACAACGAAGGTCCGACCTTCGCGCCGAATGGCCAGGTGCTGATGTTCTTCCGCGACCCCGGCGGCAATAGCGGCCCCTCGCTGTTTTCCATCGATGTCTCGGGCCGCTTCGAACAGAAGGTGCCGACCCCGGGATTCGCCTCCGACCCGGCATGGTCGCCGCTTCTATCTTAGGTGGCGTCGGCCGCAAGTCGGGTGTTTGGTCGGTTGACCGAACCCGGCAAGGCTTGCCTAGCTTGCTGATTTGCCACGCGGATTTTTGTTCCCGGAAATCAAAAACAATATTCTGCTAACGATGTTCGCTCAGAAAGGCTTCATTCCGTAGAGGTAAAACTACGGACCTCCGACAGGAAGTCCGCCCCCAATGCAGCTTGCTGGCCCGCCGACAGACTCCGACCAGAAGATGCCGCCATCGATCTACGCGGCGCTGATCGATTCGTTATTTCAGGATCCGGGTCCGCTGTTTGCCGGTGCGCTCTGCGCGGCGATTGCCGCCGTCATGACGGCGTTGAAGACGGGCAACGGCTGGCTCTGGCCTTGTGTCGCGCTGCTGGTTGTCACCGGTGCGGTTCGGGCTCTCGACACCCGTCACTATCAGCGCCACACATCATCCCTGACGCCGGAGTTGGTGGCTCATTGGGAGATTCGCTACCAGGTGGGCGCGATGCTCTATGCGGCCGCGCTCGGCCTCTGGTGCATCGTGGCGATTCTGGGTAGCGATGATCCGGCCGCGCACATGATCTGCACCTCGGTCACGCTCTGCTACGTCGCGGCTGGCGGTGCTCGTACCTATGGCCGGCCGTGGATATTTCATGTCCAGATGTTGCTGGCGATCGGCCCCTTGACGGTGGCCCTCCTGCTTTATGGCAGCCCCTATTACGCCGGCATGGCGTTATTGAACGTGCCGTTTTTCCTGGCGCTCAAGCACATCTCGATCAGCCTGCAGAAGATCTTCGTGCGCGCGCTGGTCGCCAGGGAACGCGAGGCGGCGCTGGCGAGCCAGTTCGATACGGCCCTCAACAACATGCCGCACGGCTTGTGCATGTTTGGCGCGCGGGGGCTACTCGCCGTCGTCAATCATCGCTTCACCGAGATGATGGGTTTGTCTCCCGTTCAGGTCTGTAGCGGAGCAACCGCCGCCGACATCGTCAACGCCTGTGTGCTGGCCGGAACGCTTTCGGCCATGAGCGCGAAGATCATTCTTTCGGAGATCGAACACTCGCAAGCCAGGGACATCGTCACCACCGACCCCGACCCGGCGAGAGGCCGCTCGCTGTCCTGGACGTTCCAGCCGATGGCCGACGGCGGCGCCGTCGTGCTGCTGGAGGACATCACCGAGCGGCGCAACACAGAGGCCAGGATCAGCCATCTGGCGCGCTACGACGAACTGACCGCGCTGCCCAATCGGGTCAATTTCCGCGACGAGATCGAGCGCCTTCTCAAGGTTCCGTACAAGGCTGGTCAGATGTCGGCATTGCTGTTTGTCGACCTCGACCAGTTCAAGCAGGTCAACGACACTCTCGGTCATCCCTGCGGCGATCAGCTGTTGTGCGCGGTCGCCGGCCGCCTGCGCGACATGCTGCGGCCCGAGGATTTCGTGGCGAGATTTGGCGGCGACGAATTCGTGGTGTTCCAGCAGAACATCCGGTCCAGCGACGAGGCCGCCATCCTGGCGCGCCGCATCGTCGATCATTTGAGCGAGCGCTACAAGATCGACAATCACCTGGTCGAGATCGGCGCCAGTGTCGGCATCGCCACGACGTCTCCGGGCATCAGCGCCGACACGCTGCTGAAGAATGCCGACATGGCGCTGTACCGGGCGAAGGCGGACGGCCGCGGCACCTTCTGCTTCTTCCGCGACGAACTGGCGCAGTCCGTGGAGTCGCGCCGCATCCTGGAGCTGGATCTGCGCAAGGCGCTGGCCAACGAGGAATTCGAGCTGTTCTACCAGCCCCTGGTCAATCTCAAATCCGGCAAGCTGTCGACCTGCGAGGCGCTGCTGCGCTGGAACCACCCAGTGCGCGGCACGGTCTCGCCGGTCGAAATCATTCCGGTCGCCGAGGACATGGGCCTGATTGTCGATCTCGGCCGCTGGATCCTGCGCAAGGCCTGCATGGAATGCATGAAGTGGCCGGAAGCCGTCAGCGTTGCGGTCAATTTCTCGCCGCAGCAGTTCCATCAGCGCGACGTGCTGAGCGAGGTGCGCTATGCACTGGAGGTTTCCGGGCTGCCGGCGGAGCGGCTCGAGATCGAGATCACCGAATCCTCGCTCTTGCGCAACACCCAGCTGACCCACGACGTGCTGTCGCAGCTGCGCGCCATCGGGGTGCGGATTTCGCTGGATGATTTCGGAACCGGCTATTCCAGCCTCAGCTATCTGCATAACTTCCCGTTGCAGAAAGTGAAGATCGATCGCTCTTTCCTCGAGGGCATCGAAGCCGACCGTCCGCTGACGCTGCTGCGCGGCGTGGCGCGGCTGTCCGCCGATCTCGGCATGCTGGTCGTTGTCGAAGGCATCGAGACCAACGAGCAGCTCGAGCTGATCTCGGCCGACGGCACCGTGACGGAAGCCCAGGGCTACCTGTTCAGCCGGCCGGTGCCGGCGGTGCGGGTCCGTCAATTGCTGAACGCCTCGCATGGGCGCCGCCAGCCGGAGGATGAGGTGGCAGCGCTGCCAGCCCGCTCGATCGCCTAGCTACTTTCCGGCGCAAAATTGATGCTTTGGGAAGAGTGCTCAGGGGCCCGCAGCAACGCAAAACCCGCCGGGGGCGACCGGCGGGGGTTTTGGCAAAGCTTGATGGTGATTGCGGATTTATTT
>NZ_JBAURI010001182.1:0-14157 GCF_049581145.1 Bradyrhizobium sp. | reverse complement strand
AAGACATCCTCGCCGTCATCAAGACGCTGGTCGACCTGCGCGACGGCAAGGGCGAGATCGACGACATCGATCACCTCGGCAACCGCCGGGTGCGTTCGGTCGGCGAATTGATGGAGAACCAGTACCGCATCGGCCTGTTGCGCATGGAGCGCGCCATCAAGGAGCGCATGTCCAGCGTCGATATCGACACGGTGATGCCGCAGGACCTGATCAACGCCAAGCCCGCGGCTGCCGCGGTGCGCGAGTTCTTCGGCTCCTCGCAGCTGTCGCAGTTCATGGACCAGACCAACCCGCTGTCGGAGATCACCCACAAGCGCCGTCTCTCGGCGCTCGGCCCGGGTGGTCTGACCCGCGAACGCGCCGGCTTCGAGGTGCGCGACGTGCATCCGACCCATTACGGCCGCATCTGCCCGATCGAGACGCCGGAAGGTCCGAACATCGGCCTGATCAACTCGCTCGCGACCTTTGCGCGCGTCAACAAATACGGCTTCGTCGAGACGCCGTATCGCAAGGTCAAGGACGGCCGCGTCACCGACGAGGTGGTCTATCTCTCGGCGATGGAAGAGGGCCGTTATCGCGTGGCGCAGGCCAACGTGCCGCTCGACCCGAAGGGTCGCTTCACCGAAGACCTGGTGGTCTGCCGTCATGCCGGCGAAGTGCTGCCGGTGACGCCCGACAAGGTCGACTACATGGACGTGTCGCCGAAGCAGCTGGTCTCGGTCGCAGCTGCGCTGATTCCGTTCCTGGAGAACGACGACGCCAACCGCGCGCTGATGGGCTCGAACATGCAGCGCCAGGCGGTGCCGCTGGTTCGCGCCGAGGCGCCGTTCGTCGGTACCGGCATGGAAGGCGTGGTCGCCCGCGACTCCGGCGCCGCGATCGCGGCACGCCGGTCCGGCGTGATCGACCAGATCGACGCCACCCGCGTCGTGATCCGCGCCACCGAGGATCTCGATCCGACCAAGTCCGGCGTCGATATCTATCGGCTGATGAAGTACCAGCGCTCCAACCAGTCGACCTGTATCAACCAGCGTCCGCTGGTGAAGGTCGGCGACATCGTCAAGAAGGGTGACATCATCGCCGACGGTCCCTCGACCGATCTCGGCGAGCTCGCGCTCGGCCGCAACGTGCTGGTCGCGTTCATGCCGTGGAACGGCTACAATTTCGAAGACTCGATCCTGCTCTCGGAGCGGATCGTGAAGGACGACGTCTTCACCTCGATCCACATCGAGGAATTCGAGGTGATGGCCCGCGACACCAAGCTCGGCCCTGAGGAAATCACCCGCGACATTCCCAACGTCTCGGAAGAGGCGCTGAAGAACCTCGACGAAGCCGGTATCGTCTATATCGGCGCGGAAGTACGCGCCGGCGACATCCTGGTCGGCAAGATCACGCCGAAGGGCGAAAGCCCGATGACGCCGGAAGAGAAGCTGCTGCGCGCGATCTTCGGCGAAAAGGCCTCCGACGTCCGCGACACCTCGCTGCGGGTGCCGCCGGGCGTGCAGGGCACGATCGTCGAAGTGCGCGTATTCAACCGGCACGGCGTCGACAAGGACGAGCGTGCGCTGGCGATCGAGCGGGAAGAGATCGAGCGTCTGGCCAAGGACCGCGACGACGAGCAGGCGATTCTGGACCGCAACGTCTACAACCGCCTCGCCGAGCTCCTGGAGAACCGCCAGGGCATCGCCGGCCCGAAGGGCTTCAAGAAGGACACCAAGATCACCCGGGCCATTCTCGAGGAATACCCGAAGTCGCAGTGGTGGCTGTTTGCCTCGCCGAACGACAAGCTGATGGCCGAAATCGAGGCGATGCGGAAGCAGTATGACGAGTCGAAGAAGGGGCTCGAGCAGCGCTTCCTCGACAAGGTCGAGAAGCTGCAGCGCGGCGACGAACTGCCGCCCGGCGTGATGAAGATGGTCAAGGTCTTCGTGGCGGTGAAACGCAAGATCCAGCCCGGCGACAAGATGGCCGGCCGCCACGGCAACAAGGGCGTGGTGTCGAAGATCGTGCCGATCGAGGACATGCCGTTCCTCGAGGACGGCACGCATGCCGACATCGTGCTCAATCCGCTCGGCGTGCCCTCGCGCATGAACGTCGGCCAGATCCTGGAGACCCATCTCGGCTGGGCCTGCGCCGGCCTCGGCAAGCGGATCGGCCAGACCGTCGATGCCTACCTCGCCAAGCAGGACTCCAAGCCGCTGAAGGAGACCCTGAAGAAGATCTATGGCGACGACGAGACGATCAAATCGCTCAACGACAGCGAACTGCTCGAGCTCGGCCGTAATTTGAGCCACGGCGTGCCGATCGCAACGCCGGTGTTCGACGGCGCCAAGGAAGCCGACATCGAGGAGATGCTGAAGCTTGCCGGCCTCGATGCCTCCGGCCAGTCGACCGTCTATGACGGCCGTACCGGCGATGCGTTCGACCGCAAGGTGACGGTCGGCTACATCTACATGCTGAAGCTGCATCATCTGGTCGACGACAAGATCCACGCGCGATCGATCGGACCGTACTCGCTCGTCACCCAGCAGCCGCTGGGCGGCAAGGCGCAGTTCGGTGGCCAGCGTTTCGGCGAAATGGAGGTGTGGGCGCTGGAGGCCTACGGCGCGGCCTATACGCTGCAGGAAATGCTGACCGTGAAGTCGGACGACGTCGCCGGCCGGACCAAGGTGTACGAGGCGATCGTGCGCGGCGACGACACGTTCGAGGCCGGTATTCCGGAATCCTTCAACGTGCTGGTCAAGGAAATGCGTTCGCTCGGCCTCAACGTCGACCTGCACAATTCCAAGCTGGGTCCGACGCCGACGTCGGAAGCGGCCGAGTAGGGAACACGAGTAGCGACCAACTGTCCCGGTCGGCTCGCGCAGCACGGTGTGCTGCGCGGCAGGACCGGGACACAACAGGCAATTTTCAGCGGCCCATTGAGCGGCCCATGGGGTCCTGGATCAGCGAGGCGCCGCCTGCGGACGGCATTGCATCCCGGACACGGGTGACCGGCTAAGGAGAAGACGATGAATCAAGAGATCATGAATCTTTTCAACCCGACGACGCCGGCTCAGGTCTTCGACCAGATCCGGATTTCGATCGCGTCCCCGGAGAAGATTCTGTCCTGGTCGTATGGCGAGATCAAGAAGCCGGAGACCATCAACTACCGCACCTTCAAGCCCGAGCGCGACGGACTGTTCTGCGCGCGCATCTTCGGGCCGATCAAGGACTACGAGTGCCTGTGCGGCAAGTACAAGCGGATGAAGTACAAGGGCATCATCTGCGAAAAGTGCTCGGTGGAAGTGACGCTGTCGCGGGTGCGGCGCGAGCGCATGGGCCATATCGAGCTGGCGGCGCCGGTTGCCCATATCTGGTTCCTGAAGTCGCTGCCGTCGCGCATCGGCCTTCTGCTCGACATGACGCTGAAGGATCTCGAGCGGATTCTCTACTTCGAATACTACGTGGTGCTGGAGCCGGGGCTGACCGCGCTCAAGGACCGTCAGCTCCTGTCGGAAGACGAGTATCTGAAGGCGCAGGACGAATACGGCCAGGATTCCTTCACCGCCATGATCGGCGCCGAGGCGATCCGCGAGCTGTTGAAGGGGCTCGAGCTCGAAAAGCTCGAGGCGACGCTGCGCGCCGAGATGCATGAGACCGACTCCGACATCAAGCACAAGAAGCTCGCCAAGCGCCTGAAGATCGTCGAGGCGTTCCGCCACTCCGGCAACAAGCCGGAATGGATGATCCTGACCGTGGTGCCGGTGATCCCGCCGGAACTGCGTCCGCTGGTGCCGCTGGATGGCGGGCGGTTTGCCACGTCCGATCTGAACGATCTGTACCGGCGTGTTATCAACCGCAACAACCGCCTGAAGCGGCTGATGGAGCTGCGCGCGCCCGACATCATCATCCGCAACGAAAAGCGCATGCTGCAGGAGGCGGTCGACGCCCTGTTCGACAACGGCCGCCGCGGCCGCGTCATCACTGGCGCCAACAAGCGTCCGTTGAAGTCGCTCGCCGACATGCTGAAGGGCAAGCAGGGCCGCTTCCGGCAGAACCTGCTCGGCAAGCGGGTCGACTATTCCGGCCGTTCCGTGATCGTGGTCGGTCCCGAACTGCGGCTGCACCAGTGCGGCCTGCCGAAGAAGATGGCGCTCGAACTTTTCAAGCCGTTCATCTATTCGCGGCTGGACGCCAAGGGCCTGTCCACCACCGTGAAGCAGGCCAAGAAGCTGGTCGAGAAGGAGCGTCCCGAGGTCTGGGACATCCTGGACGAGGTGATCCGCGAACATCCGGTGCTGCTCAACCGCGCCCCGACGCTGCATCGCCTCGGCATCCAGGCGTTCGAGCCGGTGCTGATCGAAGGCAAGGCGATCCAGCTGCATCCTCTGGTCTGCGCCGCCTTCAACGCCGACTTCGACGGCGACCAGATGGCCGTGCACGTTCCGCTGTCGCTGGAAGCGCAGCTGGAAGCGCGCGTCCTGATGATGTCGACCAACAACATCCTGCATCCGGCGAACGGTCAACCGATCATCGTGCCGTCGCAGGACATCGTGCTCGGCCTCTATTACGTCTCGATCATGCGCGAAGGCCTGCCCGGCGAGGGCAAGATCTTCGGCGAGATGGCCGAACTCGAGCATGCCCTGCATTCCAAGGTGATCCACCTCCATACCAAGATCAGGTACCGCTGGGAGGGCATCGACGAGACCGGCAAGATTTCCCGGCGCTGGATCGAGACCACCGCGGGCCGCGTCATGCTCGGCAACCTGCTGCCGAAAAACCCGCGGATTTCCTACGAGATCATCAACAAGCTGATGACCAAGCGCGAAATCTCCGGCGTGATCGACCAGGTCTACCGGCACTGCGGCCAGAAGGAGACGGTGATCTTCTGCGACCGCATCATGGCGCTCGGCTTCTACAATGCGTTCAAGGCCGGCATCTCGTTCGGCAAGGACGACATGGTGGTGCCGCACGCCAAATGGAAGATCGTCGACAGCACGCGTGCGCTGGCGAAGGATTTCGAGCAGCAGTACAATGACGGTCTGATCACCCATGGCGAGAAGTACAACAAGGTCGTCGACGCCTGGTCGCGGGCGACCGAGGAAATCGCCAAGGAGATGATGAAGGAGATCTCCTCGACCAAGAAGAATGCCAAGGGCGCGGACGCCGACATCAACTCGATCTACATGATGGCGCATTCCGGCGCGCGCGGCTCGCCAGCGCAGATGCGCCAGCTTGCCGGCATGCGCGGCCTGATGGCCAAGCCGTCGGGCGAGATCATCGAGACGCCGATCATTTCCAACTTCAAGGAAGGTCTGACGGTGCTCGAATACTTCAACTCGACCCACGGCGCCCGCAAGGGGCTGGCGGATACCGCGTTGAAGACCGCGAACTCCGGCTACCTGACGCGGCGTCTGGTCGACGTGGCGCAGGACTGCATCATCACGCAGGACGACTGCGGCACCAAGCTCGGCATCAAGATGCGCGCCATCATCGATGCGGGCACCGTGGTGGCCTCGCTGGGCTCGCGCATCCTGGGCCGCACCGCCTGCGATGACGTCCGCGACCCCGCCAGCAACAGGATCGTGGTCAAGCGCGGCACGCTGATGGAGGAGGCCGATGTCGACGCCATCCAGCAGGCCGGCATCCAGGAGGTGAAGATCCGCTCGGCGCTGACCTGCGAGCTCGTCAACGGCATCTGCGGCAAGTGTTACGGCCGCGATCTGGCCCGCGGCACGCCGGTCAACCACGGTGAGGCGGTGGGCGTCATCGCGGCGCAATCGATCGGCGAACCCGGCACGCAGCTGACCATGCGTACCTTCCACATCGGCGGCGCGGCGCAGATCAACGAGCAGTCGTTCGTGGAATCGAACTTCGATGGCAAGGTCGTCATCAAGAACAAGGCGATCGCCAGGAACAGCGAAGGCCACCTGGTCGCGATGGTCCGCAACATGGTGGTTGCGATCGTCGATCCCGACGGCACCGAGCGTGCGACCCATCGCATCCAGTACGGTGCGCGCATGCATATCGACGAAGGCGACATGGTCAAGCGCGGCCAGCGCATCGCCGAATGGGACCCCTATAGCCGTCCGGTTCTCTCGGAGGTCGAGGGCTCAATCGGGTTCGAGGACCTGGTCGAAGGGCAGTCGATCTCGGAAACGCTCGACGAGTCCACCGGTATTGCCAAGCGCGTCGTCATCGATTGGCGCTCGACCCGGGGCGGGGCGGATCTGCGTCCGGCAATCGTGGTCAAGGGCAAGGACGGCAAGATCCTGAAGCTCGCGCGCGGCGGCGACGCCCGCTACATGCTCTCGGTCGACGCCATCCTGTCGGTCGACGTCGGCGCCAAGGTCAAGTCCGGCGACATCCTGGCGCGTATCTCCACCGAAAGCGCCAAGACGCGCGACATCACCGGCGGTCTGCCGCGGGTGGCGGAGCTGTTCGAGGCCCGCAAGCCGAAGGATGCGGCGATCATCGCCGAAATCGCCGGTACCATCCGCTTCGGGCGGGACTACAAGAACAAGCGCCGCATCTCGATCGAGCCGATGGACAAGACCGAGGAGCCGCGCGAGTACCTGATCCCGAAGGGCAAGCACATCCATCTGCAGGACGGCGATATCGTCGAAAAGGGCGATTTCATCGTCGAAGGCAATCCGGCGCCGCACGACATCCTGGCGATCAAGGGCATCGAGGAACTCGCGGCCTATCTGGTCAACGAGATCCAGGAGGTCTACCGGCTGCAGGGCGTGCTCATCAACGACAAGCACATCGAGGTGATTGTCCGTCAGATGCTGCAGAAGGTGGAGATCACCGACCAGGGTGACACCGACATGATCTCCGGCGAACAGGTCGACAAGATCGAGTTCGACCAGCTCAACGTCAAGGCCAAGGAGGAGGGCAAGAAGCCCGCCACGGGGACGCCGGTTCTGCTCGGCATCACCAAGGCGAGCCTGCAGACCCGCTCGTTCTTCTCGGCGGCCTCGTTCCAGGAGACCACCCGCGTGCTCACCGAAGCCGCCGTCAACGGCAAGGTCGATCCGCTGGAAGGCTTGAAGGAGAACGTCATCGTCGGCCGGTTGATTCCGGCAGGCACCGGCGCCTCGATGGCCAAGATCCGCGAAGTCGCCATGAAGCGCGACAAGCTGATTCTGGACGAACGCGAGAAGCAGGCCGCGATCGTGCCGGCAGCTCCCGAAGTTGAGCCGTTGGCGCTTCCGCCCGCGGAATGATCGGCGCCTGATTTAGTTTAGTCACCAAAACGTCAAGAGGCCGGCACCAGCCGGCCTTTTTTTTCGCGCCGGCTGAGCTCTAGATGATCGTAAAGATGAAGCAAGAGGGGGCGCGCCCCGTCGCGGATCTCATGCTCGGCGCCGCAGACGATCTTGCGCCGGTGGCCTGGGGTGCGGGCGGCCATCAATAGTTCGTGTCGAGGATGTGATGCTGGTGCGCAACCACTCTTACCTCAGACATCGTCCTTGCAAGGACAGGATGAGGGTAGCGGCTGAAAGATGCGTCAACGCGCTCGGATCGCCGGCAAGCGGCGCCGGAAAAACGCCTGATGCGATCCGTTCTGAAGTTAGCCGCGACTGGAACGATATCACAAAGCAGAGAGACGAGCGGCTATGCGCGCGCAGCGCTTGTCTTGATGCTCCCGCTTGATTGATAAAGTCAGTTGTCGGAGTAACGCTTTGAACGTTCACTACATGGAATCCAGGTTCGGTCCTCAGGGGTGGGCTTACTGGCCCGAACGGGAGGATCTTTCGATCGAGTTCATGCGACTCCTTGGAGCCGCGCAGGAAGGCGGCTCAGCGGTCGCCGAATGCTGTGTTACCGCAGGCCGAATCGATGTCTCGGATGACAATTCGTGGTACGGCGAATGGAAGCGACTCGCCGACGCCAATCATGAGCGGGGCAATAAGGCCTTCAGCAAAGGCTATGTGCTGACGGCCAGGGGCAACTGGCTTCGCGCCATCAACTACTATCAATCGGCGGCGCTCCCGTTCGACTGGACCGACGAGAAATATCGGGTCGCGGTCGAAAGCATGCGCAGATGCGCCCGCGAATATGTCGGGCATGGCAGCCCGCGCGGCGAGGTGGTTTCGATCCCCTGGCCCAGCGGCTACCCGCTCGAAGGCTATTTCCTGCCGGCCCCGGACTCATCTCGTCGTGCGCCGGCCGTCATCTGCATCGGCGAGCCCGGCCAGCGCAAGGAAGAATACCTCTACAAGGTGGCTCGCTATGCGCGAGAGCGCGGCATCGCGCTGCTTGCGGTTGATCTTTTCGGCGCGGGGCCGGATACGCGGTTCGATGAGGTCGTCGGGCGCTCCGACCTTGAGATGACGATCGGTTGCATCATGGACTATCTCGTCGACAGGGACGATGTCGACGAGGGACGCATCGCCATCGTCGCCGATGGATGGGGATCCTCGTTCGTGGCGCGGGGAATCGCGTTCGACGATCGCTTCGCCGCGGCGGTCTGCGACGGTGGCCTATGGGATCTGGTCGAGCGGACATTTTTGCGGGATCGCCTCGCGTTTCCCGCTGGCGGCATTGTCGGGGATATGGGCTTGAGCCGGGTCGCGCGCAATCTCAAATGCCCGGTGCTGATTTCCACCGGTGAGCGTGGCTGGCTGAAGGCCGAGCGGGTCAGGGAATTGTGCGACGGCCTGAAGGCGGACGGCCGCGACGTGACGCTCAAGATCTTCACGAGCGAGGAAACCGCGGCAATGCAGGGACATGCCGACAATCCGACGCTCGCCAACGAGTTCATCTTCGACTGGATCGTCTCCCGCCTCGGGATGCCCGCGCAGTAGCCGCGGCGCCGTCGCGTGCCAGGCGACTCGCGCTGATGTCCGCGTCCTGCCGGGCTCAGGTATCGACCACCACCTTCAGGCAGGCTTTCTCGAGGCGGCCCCTGAGCGCGGTGAGCTTGTCGGTCAGGTCATCGAGCTCGTCATTGTTCAGTTCTGCGAAAATGAACTCGTTCAGCTCCTCCTGCTGCGAGGCGAGTCCCGCCAGATGCTTGTAGGTCTTGTCGGTCAGGGACATCCGGACAACCCTGGCGTCGTCGGGCGAGGGTTTCCTGCGCAGGAAGCCCTTCTTCTCCAGGAGCTTTGACTGAGTCGTGACGAACGACGAATCGACATGCAGCTTCTTCGACACGGCGTTGACCGGCACGCCGTCGTCCCGATCGATGTCCGACAGGGCCATCAGGATCATCCATTGCGGACCGCTGATGCCCAGCGCCTTCGCCCAGAAGTAGCGAAGCTCCTCGAGATGCACGCTGATCGAGGCGATCGCCCAGGTAAATCGCCTGATTACGTCCTGATTCTTTCTGATTGCAGCCACGCTCACGCCACCACGCCCTGCGGGGCTCGATGAGCCCACGTTCCTCTTCTCGATTGCTCCCGTTCCGGTAGTCTCGATGCGTTTCCTTTGTAAAACAAGCAAAAAAGATGGGTAATAAGCTCAGGAATTGGCTTTGGCCCGCGTTTTCCCGGGGTGTTTCGTTGCAAAAAGGAGACATCGGGCCGAGAATTAATAGCTTACTGAATAAACTATTTTGATTATCAAAGTTGCGCAGGCATATTCCCGCTGACGGCTGGGGGTCCTGGATCGTCCCGCTAGGTAGTTCGCTTAAGTCCCGCGCTTTCATGCGGGGGGGTCCCAAGGCGCGACACGACTGAGCGGTTTTGAAGGGAGCCGAGTTTCAAAGGGGTAACGCCCCTGCGGATCGGACGCCTTTGCCTAGAGAGAGCAACTTGGAGGTTAACATGAAGATGGTTAAGAGCCTTGTCCTTGGCTCAGCGGCGGCTCTGCTCGCCATGAGTGGGGCACAGGCTGCGGATCTTCCCGTCAAGGCCAAAGCGGTCGAGTATGTGAGGGTCTGTTCGCTGTACGGTGCGGGCTTCTGGTACATTCCAGGCACCGACACCTGCATCAAGATCGGTGGTTATCTGCGCGTGGATACCACCTTCAACGGCGGCGTTTACGATGCGCCGGCGTGGAACGGTGATTTGGGCCAGGGCAATCGCTTCGCCGACACGATCAATTCGCGCTCGCGTTTCGCGCTGACGGTCGATACCCGTACCGCAACCGAATATGGCGTTGTCCGCACCTTCGCGCAGGGCGACTTCCAGTTCAACAACTTCGGCAGCTCCGCTCCCGCCACCACCTCGCCGGCGTCGTCGCTGGGCGGTCTCAGCAGTTCGCTGCTGGATGGCGTCGGCGGCGGCTATGTCGCGGTCGAATACGTCTTCATCCAGTTCGCCGGCTTCACCTTCGGCAAATCGTCCTCGGCCTATGCGACGCCCTGGAACGGCTATCCGGGCAACAACTCGTCGTTCCTGATCGGCGGCGAAGACTCCGTCACCGGCGTCAACAACGTGCAGTACACCGCGCAGTTCGGCAACGGCGTGTCGGCCAGCATCGGCCTCGATGATCCGACCGTGTTCAACCGCACCCCGCTGTACAACCTGTCGCTTGGCGTCAGCGCCGCTGGTCTCGGCACCAACGCCTACGGCGGCTTCACCATGCCCGACGTCGTCGGCAACGTCCGCATCGACCAGGCCTGGGGTCTGTTCCAGCTGTCGGGCGAACTGCATCAGGTCAATGGCTCGTACAACGTCCTCGAAGCCGGTGGCGGTGGCGCCCCCGTGTCTGGTACGACGGCTCTGACCGACTCGGTGCTTTCGGGTCATCCCGAAACCAAGTACGGCGGTTCGGTGATGGCTGCGTTGCAGGTCAAGAACATCCCGACCGGTCCCGGCGACGACATCAAGGTCGATGCCACCTATGCCTTGGGTGACACCAAGAACGTGATCTCGACCAGCGCGACCTCGCCAAGCTTCCTGATGATGGGCGGCGTTCCCGGCCAGTTCGGGCCGAGCGGCAGCCTTGGCTTCGGAGCGACCTCGGATGGCGTCTACCTTCCGACGGCGGCCGGTGGCGATGGCAATATTCACCTGACCACGTCCTACGGTGTTCGCGGTGCGTTCAACCACAACTGGGATCCCTACTGGTCGTCGAGCTTGTTCGGCGGCGTGGGCTGGGTGCGGTATGACAACACGGCTAAAAGCGAATACTGCTTGGAATACGGCAAAGAGGTTGCCGGCTTGGGGACGACCTACAGCTGCAACCCGAACTTCAGCGTCTCGATGCTCGGTGCCATCACCCGATGGACTCCTGTCAAGAACCTGACGTTCTCGGCGGAAACCATCTGGACCCATCTGAACCAGGGCTTCAGCGGCAGCGCGACCTTCACGCCCGGTGGCGCGCAACCGATCTCGACCTATGCCTACAAGAACCAGGACACGGTCTCTCTCAACGTTCGCGTTCAGCGCAACTTCTGATCCCGATCGTTCGAGACTCATCTGACAAGAATCCCCGGCAGAAAACTGCCGGGGGTTTTTTCGTGTGGGGCGTGTTCGAGAAGGAGGAGGCATTCTCGCCAACGCGTCGGGTGCAGGCCGCAAGCAGGCGCGAGACCAGGACGGATAAAGTTATTTGTTACTCAATAATCTTATTTACTCAGATAAATTAGTCATCTATACTTATCCTCAGGTAGCCGGCCAGTGGTTGGACGGCGGCTTAGTCTCAAGGAGACGACAACCACCTTTATGCTAAACCTCCAAAACCACCGGCAATGCCCTGCCGGTGGTTTTTAATTTTTGGGGCTTGGAAAAGCTGACGCCGTCGGGCGACGCTCAGCCCAATCGAGTCGTCCCCCAGGCGCCCCGATTTTTCACCGAAGCACCAGTCTCATGAGACGGCGGGCCAGTCCCTGCCGGCGCGGCGATGATGACCGCAAAACAACGGTAAGCAGCGAAGATACGGCTAAATTGGTGATATTTTTGTCACAATTGTGCTCTGTCGCGGCGCAGCAGCGGCTTTGTTCATCTTCCCTTCAGGGAAAAAAGCGCTTTTCCTGAGGTGACTTAGACCGGAAGTTCCCGAGGGGCGGCCGGCAATGACGGGACAATCATGCTTGATCTTGCAATCGTTGGTGGCGGCCCGGGAGGGCTGATGAGTGCGTGGTACCTGAAGCGGAAGCTGGGCGAACTCTGCCGCGTTACCATTTTTGAATCGTCCGACCGGCTCGGCGGCAAGATCCTCACCCGCAAATTCGATTCGGCGAACGCGATGTATGAGGCCGGCGTCGCCGAGATCTATGACTACTCGATGACGGGCCCGGATCCGTTGCGCGAACTGATCCAGCATTTCGGACTGCAGACCATTCCGATGGATGCCGAGCAGGTGCATCTCGATGGCGAACTGCTGGACGACGTGCCCGGCATGCGCCGCAAATATGGCGCCAAGACCGCGAGCGCGATCGAAGCGTTCCGCAGGCGCTGCACCGAAATGGTGTCGCCGATCGAGTATTATGAAGGTGTCGGCGCGCACGACAACGAGCATCCCTGGGCCTACCTCACGGCGGAGGAGCTGCTCGACAGGGAAGTCGACGATGCCACCGCCAAGCGCTTCTTCAAGGTGATGGCGAGGTCCGACATCGCGACCGAAAGCCACAACACCAACGGGCTCAACGCGTTGAAGAATTTCGTGATGGATGTCGACGGCTATATCGGGCTGTATTCGATCCAGAACGGCAACGAGCAATTGATCGAGTGCCTGCAGTCCGAGGTCGATGCCGATATCCAGCTCAATCACCGTGTTCTCAAGGTCGGCAAGACCGAAGCTGGCCGCTATCAGCTCAACATGATGAACGGCAAGGGGCCGGAGACGCGCGATTTCGATCTCGTGCTGCTGTGCCTGCCGCATTCCTGGCTCGCGACCTTGGGCTTCGAAGGCGAGGCCCTGCGCAGGTCGATGGTCAAACACGTCGCCTATTTCGACCGACCCGCGCATTATTTGCGGGTTTCGCTGCTGTTCGACGAGCCCTTCTGGGGCGAGAAGATTCCAGGCTCCTGGTTCATGTCGGAAGCGTTCGGCGGCTGCTGCGTCTATAATGAGGGATCGCGCCACGACGTCGGACGGCATGGCGTGCTCAACTTCCTGATCGCCGGCTCCGATGCGCTGGCATTTGCCAATCTCTCCGACCAGGAGCTGATCACGGCGGCGCTGAAGTCGCTGCCGCCCTCGCTTGGCGAGGCGCGCGCGCATTTCCTGGAAGGCAAGATTCATCGCTGGCTGTCGTCGGTCAATGCGTTGCCGGGCGGCATGCCGGCGCGCGACGTCATGACCAATCACCGGCCCGAGCCGAAGCAGCATCCCGGCCTGGTCGTGGTCGGCGACTATCTGTTCGATTCGACGCTGAACGGCCTGCTCGATTCCTCCGATGCCGCCACCGACATCATCCTGACCGAAACGATGCGGCTGCGCCGGACGCGCGCGCAGGGGGCTGAGCAGGGCAGCCAGCCGCGGTCGGACAAGATCGACCGCGACTATTTCGAGAATTATCGCGGGCTCGGTCCCTATCGCGAGGTCTGGAGCCGGTTCACCGATCCGGACTACCTCATCGAGCTGGTCCGGATCGTCTGGAACAGGCCCGCGCCTTACAAGCTTCTGGTCGCGGGTTCCGCCTCCGGAGAGCTGGTGGGCGCGCTGCGCGAGCGCGGGGTGGATGCGTGGGGCATCGAGAACAACCGCGCCATCCATGCCAGGACGCCGGAGCACCTGAAGGCTTTCAACAGCTTCGGATCGATCGTCGACATGCCGTTCGAGGACGATTCGTTCGATTTCGTGTTCGAGACCAGCCTGTGCCATGTTGCCGAAAAGCAGGTCGGCCGCGCCGTGCGCGAGTTGAACCGCGTGGTCAGGACCGGCCTCATCTTCGGATCGGTGACATCGGACATGGCGCCGGCGGTGATCGACCGTTACGACCTGTTGCGTGGCGTGAAGAAGCTCGGCACCTGGTGGGAGTGGTCGGAGCTGTTCTTTGGCAATGGTTTCGATCTGTCGATGCACCGCCGCGACTGCACGGACGAGTTGTGGGCGGCGACGCTCGCCGCCAACAAGGGCCCCGGGCAGTGGTATGCCGACGCCGACAGCCTGCGCTATTCGTTCTTCGACAAGGTTGCCGCCGAAGATGATGAGGACTGAACCGAGCGGCCGATGAATCCCTGCGGGCAGTTCTCTCGCCGGTGTTCTTGCCGCTCGTCCCCGCGCCGCAGCCATTCGCAATAGAACTGGTTTTAACCGGACGCGAATGATAGAGCC
>NZ_JBAURI010001181.1:0-6729 GCF_049581145.1 Bradyrhizobium sp. | reverse complement strand
GCTATGCTCTTTGGGTTGGATCGCGCAGCACGTTCGTGTGTTGCAATCAATCGTACGTTTGGACTTAACAGACCAAGGTTTAGGATAGGTCGGGCAACCCGCCGCCGTTTCGGCAGATGCGCCATGGGCATCTCCGCCCAACGCAGCACGAGAGATTGCGCCCCCGCACGAGGTCGCCCAGGGATCGCTCATACGAACGTTTGGTTTCACGATACGAACAGGCAGGCTCCGCCTCCCGATGGACGATGGCCAACCAGGGACATCCACTGCCAGATTTCTGCTGCTTCAGCGCGCCTTGCGGGCGAAGGCGGCTGGACTGTTCGCGATCAGGAGTTCGACTGTCATGATGACAATGGAAAGGGCGCAAAAAATCATTGGCGCCGGGATCGTGAAGGCGAAGGAAATCGGCCAGCCGATGAATATTGCCGTCGTCGATGCAGGCGCCAACCTGACGGCTTTCGCGCGCATGGATGGGGCGTGGCTTGGCAGCATCGACATCGCCATCAACAAGGCCTTCACCGCGAAGGCCTTCGATATCTCGACGCTGGAACTTGGCCGCAACAGCCAACCGCGGGACCAGTTCTTCGGCATCCACGTATCGAACCACGCCCGGGTCATGATCTTCGCCGGTGGCATCCCGATCAAAATGAACGGCCAGATCGTCGGCGCCGTCGGCGTCAGCGGCGGCAGCGGCGAGCAGGACCAGGCAGTGGCGGAGGCAGCGGTCGCCGCCTGGTCATAGTGTCATGGGCCGGGAAGCCTCTCCGTGAGGAACAGCAAGCCGGCGTAGGCGGAGTTTTCCAATGACGACACTCCCAATCTCGCAATTTGTTGGCCGATATCGAATGGAGGGTCCGACGAAAGCGATCTGGCGGTTCAGATGGCTTGGTCTGCTGCTGACAGGCGCGTCGCTCTTGCTTGGCCCGGCATTGGCCGCCGCACAGACGCCAACGGTGCCGGCCTCCGCGGCGCCGTCCGAGGACGGTCAATGGACGATGCCCGCGAAGAACTATGCGGCCACGCGATATTCTGCGCTCGACGAAATCAACGGCGCGAATGTGGGCAAGCTCCAGGTCGCCTTTGCCTTCTCGACCGGCGTCGATCACGGGCAGGAAGCGGCGCCGATCGTGGCGAACAACACGATGTTCATTGTGACGCCCTATCCGAACATCGTCTTTGCGCTCGATCTTACCAAGCCCGGCGCGCCGATCAAATGGTCGTATCAGCCGCGTCCGGCCGCGGCATCACAGGGTGTGGCGTGCTGTGACGTCGTCAACCGTGGTGCAGCCTATTCGGATGGCAAGCTGTTCTTCAACACGCTCGACGACAACACCGTCGCGCTGGACGCAGAGACCGGCAAGGTGCTTTGGAAGACCAAACTGGGCGACATCAACACCGGCGAGACCATCACGATGGCGCCGCTGGTGGTGAAGGGAAAGGTGCTGGTCGGCGACTCCGGTGGCGAACTCGGCGTACGCGGCTGGTTGGCGGCGCTCGATGGCGCCACCGGCGAGGTGCTGTGGCGGGCCTATGCCACGGGGCCGGACAAGGACGTGCTGATCGGCCCGGGATTTCGCTCGTTCTACGCTTCGGATAACGGCACGGACCTGGGGGTCAAGACCTGGCCGACCGACGCCTGGAAGACCGGTGGAGGAACGATGTGGGGATGGATCGCCTACGATCCCGACCTGAACCTGATCTATTACGGCACCGGAAATCCTGGCCCCTGGAACCAGGAGCAGCGTCCTGGCGACAACAAATGGACCACCACGCTGTTCGCACGCAATCCCGATACCGGCGCCGCCAAATGGGCGTTGCAGTATAACCCGCATGACGAGCACGATTACGACGGGATCAACGAGCAGATCTTGGTCGACATGACTGTGGACGGCAACCCGCGCAAGGTGCTGCTGCATCCTGACCGCAACGGTCATCTCTACGTGGTGGACCGCGAGAGCGGCGAGATCATCTCGGCCAAGCCATACGGATACGTCAATTCCGTTCTCGGCGTCGACCTCAAGACCGGGCGGCCCGTGATGAATCCTGACAAGCTCACCAAGATCGGCACTGTCGTACATGACATCTGTCCGACGGCGTCCGGCCTCAAGGACTGGAATCCGTCGGCGTTTTCGCCGTCGACCGGCCTGATGTACATACCCCATGAGAACCTGTGCATGGATTGGAAGAGCAGGCCCGTCAGCTACATCTCTGGCACGCCGTTCGTCGGTGCCGAGGTCGTCACCAAGGCCGGCCCCGGCGGCAATCGCGGCGAGTTCACCGCCTGGGATCCGGTAGAGAGCAAGCCGGTCTGGACCATCAAGGAGGACCTGCCGTTGTGGAGCGGCACGATGGCCACCGCCGGCGGACTGGTTTTCTACGGAACCATGAATGGCTGGTTCAAAGCCGTCGACGCCAAGACGGGCGAACTGAAATGGCAGTTCAGGACCGGCTCGGGGATCATCGGCCAGCCGATCGCCTATCGGGGTCCGGACGGGCACGAATACGTCGCTATCCTGTCGGGGGTCGGCGGCTGGGCAGGCGCCATCGTCTCCGGCGACCTTGATCCGCAGGATCCCACCGGCGCGCTTGGCATGAACGGCGTCATGGCGGACCTCAAGACGAAAACCGCACCCGGAGGGACGCTCTATGTCTTCACCCTGCCGAAACCCTGAGCGATGGGCGGCCGCGACGCGGCTCCTGCCTTTCGCCCTTGTCACGGTGCTTGCCGTCGCCGCCACTAACGCATCGGCGCAACAAGGCACTCCCCCGGAGGCACAGCACGGGCCCAACGAGATTGCCGTCACCGGCCTCTTCCCCAATGGCGGCGCTCCGCCCCCGCAGGATCCGATTGGAGCGCGGTTCGAGGGAGACAAGCCCGCGATCGCGGCCGGCAAGGAGCTGTTCGGCCAAATGAACTGCACGGGCTGTCATTTCAATGGCGGCGGCGGCATGGGGCCGGCGCTGATGTCCGGCCATTGGCGCTATGGCGGACGGATCGACCAGATCTATGCGTCGATCGCGCAAGGCCGTCCGAACGGCATGCCGTCCTGGCAGGACAGCTTGCAGCCTCAGCAGATCTGGGAACTGGCGGCATATGTGAAGTCGCTGTCGGCGCCCGCTTCCTCTTCGGCCTCGCAAACCGCGACGAGCATCAAGCCATGAAATGGCGCCGGTGTTTCAGCGTCGTGATATCGGCGGCGTCCATGACCATCAGCGCAGCCACCGCGGATGCCGCCGCGCTTCGCGTCTGCGCCGATCCCAACAATCTTCCGTTCTCGGACCAGGCTGGCCACGGTTTCGAGAACGAGATCGTCGCGCTGATCGCACGGGATCTCGGCTCGACCGTGGACTATACGTGGTGGGCGCAGCGGCGCGGCTATGTCCGTCACACGCTGAAGGCGGACGTCTGTGACGTCTGGTCCGGCGTCGTGAGCGGCGCCGAGATGATGACCAGCACCCGGTCGTACTACCGCTCGAGCTATGTCTTCGTCTCACGCGCCGATCGCGGCCTGCATATTGCCTCGTTCGACGATCCGCAGCTTCGCAATCTCGTCATCGGGGTGCAGATGGTGGGCTCCGACGCGATGAACACGCCGCCGGCGCATGCCCTTGCCCACCGCGGCATCGTGCAGAACGTGCGCGGCTACATGCTCTATGGAGATTACCGCCAGCCGCACCCGTCATCAGCGATCATCGATGCGGTCGAAAACGGCGATGTCGACGTCGCTGTGGTGTGGGGCCCGGTGGCCGGTTACTTCGCCGCGCAGGGTTCCAAACCGTTGACTCTCGAGCCGGTCGAGCCCTGGCGCGACGGCACCGAATTGCCGATGGCGTTCTATATTTCGATGGGGGTTCGCCGTGGCGACAATGCGCTGCTGCGGCGCCTCAATGATTCACTCGAACGAAACCACACCGCTATCTCGGCGATTCTCGCCGAGTATCACGTGCCGGTTCTGCCGGATGCCTTTGCACCGCGCTGAAACGGCTTAATTCCTCTGACCACATCGAAAGAGAGCCTTATCATGAGCAAAAATCGTGGCGTCGTCTACACCAAGCCAGGGGAAGTCCAGGTCCAGGACATCGCCGATCCCAAGTTCGAGAACCCACGAGGCGGCAAGATCGAGCATGGCGTGATCCTGAAGGTGGTTTCGACCAATATCTGCGGATCCGATCAGCACATGGTCCGCGGCCGCACAACGGCTCCGGCAGGCATGGTGCTCGGGCACGAGATCACGGGCGAGGTGATAGAGAAGGGCTCGGATGTCGAGATGATCGCGGTGGGCGATCTCGTCTCGGTGCCGTTCAACGTCGCCTGTGGACGATGCCGCGCCTGCCGCGAGACCAATACCGGCGTGTGTCTCACGGTCAATCCCGGTCGTGCCGGGGGCGCCTACGGCTATGTCGATATGGGTGACTGGATCGGCGGACAGGCCCGCTACGTCATGGTCCCCTATGCCGATTTCAATCTGCTCCAGTTTCCGGACAAGAACCAGGCGATGTCCAAGATCATGGACCTGACCATGCTGACGGACATCCTGCCGACCGGCTTCCACGGCGCGTTGACTGCGGGCGTCAAGCCGGGGTCGACGGTCTATGTCGCGGGCGCCGGTCCGGTAGGCCTCGCGGCTGCCGCCTCCGCCCAGCTCTTGGGTGCGGCTGTGATCATGATCGGCGACATGAACGAGGCTCGGCTAAGTCACGCCAGAAAGGTCGGCTTCGTGCCGATCGATCTCACCAAACACGATCGGCTTGGCGAGCAGGTGGCCGCGGTCGTTGGCGAACCCACGGTGGATTCGGTCGTCGATGCGGTGGGTTTCGAAGCCAAGGGCCATGGCGGTGGCGATCAGCCCGCGATCGTGCTGAACCAGGCGATGGAGATCATCCGGCCGGCTGGCGTCATCGGCATACCCGGATTGTATGTCACCGAAGATCCCGGCGCGCATGACAAGGCCGCCAAGACCGGCAATCTCAGTCTTCGCCTGGGCCTTGGCTGGTCCAAGTCGAACTCCTTCCACACCGGCCAGACGCCTGTCCTGCGCTACAACCGCCAGCTCATGATGGCGCTGCTGAATAACCGACTGCCCATCGCAAAGATCGTCAATGCCAAAGCGATCAGCCTGGAGGACGCGCCGAAGGGCTACGCCGAATTCGACAAAGGCATCGCGGCCAAATTCGTGCTCGATCCGCACGGCTTGTTGCCGAAGGCAGCCTGACTGTACTGGATCAGGAGTTCGACCGTCATCATGAAAATGGAAAAGGCCCCAAGGCTCATTGAGGTGGCGGTCAAGGCAAGTCCGGGGAACGGTCGCAGGCTGCGCAGCGTGATTGCCGCCGGCCTGCTGCTCGTCGGGTCCGCCTCCGCCGCGCGCGCCGCCGATCCCGCCGCCGGCGAGAAGATATTCAAAGAGCAGTGCGGCATCTGCCACGCCGTGATCGCGGGTGAGAATCGCATCGGTCCGACGCTGTTCGGTGTGGTCGGCCGTACGGCCGGCAGCGTTCCAGGTTTCAACTACACCGCCGACCACAAGAAGCTCGGCATCACATGGGACGCCGCCACCCTCGAAAAATACCTCGCCAATCCTCGCGCGATGGTGCCGGATACCTCGATGGTCTACGCCGGCCTGAAGGATGACGCCGAGCGCGCCGACCTGGTCGCGTATCTCGAAACGCTGCACTGAGGGGGTACTGGCGGATTGATCCTGCGTGTGCTGAAAACCGTAGTAATGAGGTCCGCCAGGAATAGAGCAAGGGCTGGTGTTTCCAGTCCGCTGAACCGGGCGAACGGCCGGCGCATCTTTGTCCAACATTTGCCCGGTCAGCAATTCTGGTGCCGCAACGTTAAGGCCTCTGAATTGATCGCAGGAACAGATTGCCGATCGACGGCAGTCAGCAAGTCCGCCCTCGGGCGTTCGATCGCGGATCACTCCGGATCCGCTTATGCGAGACACCACGACGCCGCCCGATCAGCGCTCCTCCTGCGCCTCTGCGCGGCTGAGCGCGTTGTATTCGAATGCCAGAAAATCAAGGAAAGCACGCACGGAAGGGAGTAAGCCTCGGCGCGATGGAAATACCGCGTGAATGATGGCTGTCCGGGGAGCCCATTCGGGCAGGACATCGATGAGCTTCCCCTCCGAAACGTCCTTCTGCACGACAATGGTTGGCAAGTGCACGACCCCGACGCCCCGCAAGGCCGCGAGCCGCAAGGTGGCCATGTCCTCGGTGACGAAACGAGGTCGGTGAGGAATCCGGGCGGTTGCGCCGTTCGGCCCCTCAAGGTACCACTCGTGTTCCTGGTGGGGCGGACCCCATGCGAGGCTGGGAAGGGTGCTCAAGTCGGCTGGCACGAACGGGTGGGACAGTCCCTCCAGCACGGCAGGCGTAGCTACCAGGCGCTGCGGACTTTCCGCGAGCACCTTCATGACGAGATCGCTTTCCTCCAGAGGCGGGAAGCGCGCCCGGATCGCCACATCGAAGCCTTCGCGGATCACATCGACGGGCCGGCTGGTGCTTTCGAGATGCACCTCCACTTTCGGTCGTTCGGCCATGAAGCGGACGATCATCTCGCCCACCTGAAAATACAGCAGAGGGGAAGGGCAGCTCACCCGGACGATGCCCTGCGGCTCGGCGCGCACCCGCTCGATCGCTTCCTGCGCCGCGTCGGCTTCGACCAGCATGGCGACGCAATGGCGGTAGTAGCCTTGTCCGATCTCGGTGATGGCGAAACGGCGG
>NZ_JBAURI010001180.1:0-2319 GCF_049581145.1 Bradyrhizobium sp. | reverse complement strand
GGCGGAAACCGATCCGCCGAAGCAGCGGCACTGGTTTCACATCGTGGACGTCGAAGTCCGGGGGCGGCCCTATCCCTCGATTGCCGAGATCCAGGATGCGGTTGCGAAGCACTACCGGATCACGCGCAATGACATCTGTTCGGCGCGCCGCACCAAGAACGTGGTCATGCCGCGCATGGTCGCGGCCTATCTCTGCAAGCTGCTGACGCCGTTGTCGCTGCCGACCATCGGCCGCAAATTCGGCGGACGGGATCACACCACGATCCTGCACGCGGTTCGCAAGCTGACCCGGCTGGTCCGTGACGATGCCGCCGTGGCCAGGGACGTTGCCGCACTCATTCGGTCGATCACCGGGACGGCGCGGCCACCGGCATGAGCGGGAGCGCGTTGCCGCAAGCGGGCATCGACGCTTGCGCATCCGGCGCGCGTGCCGCCCGGTTTCAACAGACCAGACCGTGATCGCCGTCCCTGGGGACGGCGGCCCAAAAAGGAGGCGCAGACCATGAAGACCTTTCATGTCAAGGATTTCGAGAAATGTCAGCACTACAAGGACCGCTCGCCGCCCTGGATCAAGCTCTACAACGAGACCTTGGACGATTACGAATTTGCCGGCTTGCCGGACGCCGGCAAGTTTCACCTGATTGCCATCTGGCTGCTGGCAAGCCGCTCCGCAAACAGGATTCCGTTCGATCCGGTGTGGGTGGCGAGACGCATCAATGCGCTCGAGGCGGTCGATCTGCAGCTCCTTGCGGATCGCGGATTCATCGTTGTCGATCAAGAGCTACGGACCGTGGAGCGCAATGCTGGCACGGCGCAGGCAAAGCGCTTGTCCAGAGAAGAGGAGAGGAGAGCAGAGGCAGAGGCAGAGGCAGAGGCAGAGGCAGAGGCAGAGACAGAGACAGAGACAGAGACAGAGACAGAGACAGAGGGTGGTGGGGTGGAGAGGGCGCGCGAGCCGAAATCGAAGCGCGGTCCGGACCAGATCGACCTCGCGGAGGCGATCGCCCCTGCGCCCGTTGCGGCTGAGCCGAACCCTGACGGCAAATCGCCGATCAGCGATGACGGATTCGCGATCGCAACCAGGGTGCTGGAAGCGATGGGCAAAGACGCCCGCGGTCCGCTGTCGGTCGGCGCGCCGCTGACGGTGCAGGGCTGGCTCAACGCCGGCTGGAACCGCACCTGCATCCTGGCCGGCGTCACGCGCAGCATGCAATCGCGCGGCGGCGATCCGCCGAGCACGCTGAAATATTTCGAAAAGGCGATCGCCCGCGCCCATGCCGAGCTGACCGCGCCCGTTCCCGTCGTCGTCCACCAGCCAGGGGAAAAAATCCGTGCTCAGACAGATCACCGCGCCAGACCCGAAACCCTCAGCGACGTCGCCAGACGCCACGCCTATTCCGGCATCAGCTTCGGACCAAAGCCAACCGGTCTCCCTGCCGAGCTTGAAAGCAATGCAGCTTTTCGGCTGCTATCGCAAAGGTGACGCCAATGATCCCGAGGTCTACACCGCCGCTGTCGCTGCGATCTTCTCGGAATACCCGGCCTCGATCGTCGACTATGTCTGCGACCCCCGCACCGGCCTGCCGCGCCGCTCGAAATGGCTGCCGACCATCGCCGAGATCACCGAGGCCTGCGACGCGCGCACGGCATATGTTGAGGCGATCGCCGGCCTGAGCCGGATCGCGGAGCAAAACCGCGCGATCATCGCCGACCCCGACGCGAGCGAACAGGCCAAGGCCCGCGCGCAGAACTGGCTGGACCATTGCCGGACGCTCAAGCGAGTGGGGGAGTGACGGCATTGGCGCCAGGGCCGGTCGCGGCGGCGACACCAAAAGCCGGCAGCAAGGCAGGTCCGGATGACGCCAACACAGCAACCCGTAGGATGGGTGGAGCGAAGCGATACCCATCGCTATGCGTCGGCGAAGATGATGGGTTTCGCGAAGGGCTCAACCCATCCTACGGGCTACCGCAAATTTGTTCGAAAGCTCGATTACGTCGTGAGGTCCAAAAATCCGGATGGGTTTCGGACACGGTCAGGCGGCAGTTTTTCGCCGAACAATTCTGACCTTTGAACGATCAAGCTTTGAGAAAAAGCCGTTCGGGAATTCCTCGTTGGAATCGGCGCGCAACTCATCGCGCTCGCGGGATTCTTGCTTTTCCCTCGCACGATCAAACGCTAGATATGAACCAACGGCAAGCATCGTCATTTCCTATGTCACGACAATCTCAACAACCTCGAAATTGCCGCCAAGATCCATAACATTGGCCCGAGTTGGTATCGACGCGCTGCGCCTAAAGTACCTGCCCCGTTTCCCCTGA
>NZ_JBAURI010001179.1:0-1563 GCF_049581145.1 Bradyrhizobium sp. | reverse complement strand
ACCCGGCTCCTTGTAGCCGTCAAGCACGACGACTCGCGGTCCGCAGGCCCCCAATTAATGCGCCTGATCGCCGACTTTTCAGGCGCCTTTGCTGTCGCACTCCGGTCATATATACTTTGCGTTTTCGTCACGCCTGTGGGTAAGGGGCCCGCTTCGGTAGACCCGATCACGAGGCAATCGCGGAGATTTCCGAGCAAATGCCAAAGAACATCAAGGTCGCCATCGCCGGTGTCGGCAACTGCGCCAGCGCGCTGGTGCAGGGCGTTGAATATTATCGCAGCCGCCGCAACACGGCGCTGGACGGCGTGATGCGCCAGACAATCGGCGGCTACCGCGCCAGCGACGTCGAGTTCGTCTCCGCGTTTGATATCGATCGCCGCAAGGTCGGCCGGCCGCTGGAGGAGGCGATTTTCGCCAAGCCGAACAATACGCGGGTTTTCCAAAGCTCGCTGCCAGTGTCGAACGTCGTCGTCCAGATGGGTCCGCAGTTCGATGGCGTGGCGCCGCACATGGCGGACTACGACGACGACGTCGCCTTTCGCCCCGTCGACCTTGAGCCCACTGACATCGCCGAGGCTCTGCGCAAGTCGGGCGCTGAGGTGCTGTTGTGCTATCTGCCGGTAGGATCCGACAAGGCCGTCAAGCATTATGCGCAAGCCTGCCTCGAAGCGGGTGTCGCGATGGTCAATTGCGTGCCCGTCTTCCTCGCTTCGGACCCCGAATGGGCCCAGAAGTTCCTCGACGCACGCCTGCCGATCGTCGGCGACGACATCAAGAGCCAGGTCGGCGCGACTATCGTGCATCGCTCGCTGGCGCGCCTGTTCGCCGACCGTGGCGTGAAGCTGGACCGGACCTACCAGCTCAATACCGCCGGCAACACCGATTTCCTCAACATGCTGGAGCGCAAGCGGCTCAAGTCGAAGAAGATTTCCAAGACCGAATCCGTCCAATCGCAACTTGACGAGCGACTGAACGACTCGGACATCCATATCGGCCCGTCCGACTACATCCCTTGGCAGCACGACAATAAGATCGCCTTCATCCGCCTCGAGGGTCGTGGCTTCGGCGATGCGCCGCTGGAGCTTGAACTCCGGCTTTCCGTGCAAGATTCTTCGAACAGCGCCGGTGTAGTGATCGACGCGCTGCGCTGCGCCAAGCTGGCCTTGGACCGCAAGGTCGGCGGACCGCTCGAAGCGCCGTCGGCCTATTACATGAAGACCCCGCCGCGCCAGTTCCGCGATAGCGTCGCGCGCGACGCCTGCAATGCGTTCATCGACGGCGTTCCGTTCGATCTTCCGCGGGCCGCGCCAAGAAGCGAAAAGGCTGCGGTCCGTTCGAGTCGCTCCTGACCGGCTGGCGGCGCGATCGGCTGCGCCAAGTCCGGCGATTGGCTTCTATGATAGCGGCGATCGAAACGCTGCTCTTCGACTTCGGCGGTACGCTCGACGCTGACGGCGTGGCGTGGAAGGAGCGCTTCCACGCCCTTTATCAGGCCGAGGGACTCGATATGACCGCCGAAGCGTTCGCGCCGCCCTTCTTCGCCGCCGACGATCCGCTCGTCGG
>NZ_JBAURI010001178.1:0-4892 GCF_049581145.1 Bradyrhizobium sp. | reverse complement strand
GGTCATGGATGGGCTGATGTTGCGGCTCGGGCGTTACATCTCGATTCCGGACATCGAGGCGCAACTCGCGCCGAACAATTACATGTATACGCACTCGATGACCTACACCTTCGACAATTACACCAATACCGGACTTGAAGCGACATTGGCCGTGAACAAGAACTGGATACTCCAGGGCAGCGTCACGGTCGGAACCGAGGCGCTGCCCTGGCATCTCGGGCAGAAAATCGCCAATCTGGCTCCGAACATGCTGTATCCCGGGGCCACCATGCCGAAAGATCCGGGTGCGACGCCGAGCCTAACGCTCGGTGCTCGCTGGACCAGCGACAGCGGCAAGGATGATATCAACATCGTCGCGGACGGCATCAATGGGGGCAATTGGGGCTACAACAATTTGCAATGGTACGGACTGACATATTATCACAAGTTCGATGACCAGTGGCACATCTCGACCGAATTCTACAATGAGCATCAGTATAACGTGCTCAACGCGCTCAATCCGTCCGCTGTTGCCGCGTTCAATGCAGGCGGCACGCCGTTCTCGCCGCAATACATGCCGTTCAACGCCCCGGATCTCGCCCAGTGCGGCAACACCGCGTTGTTCTCGTGCACGGCAAATGTTTATACGGCCTTGATGTATCTGAACTACAAGCCGAACCCGCTTAACAACATCTCTTATCGGCTGGAAGTGTTCGACGATGCGGAGGGGCAGCGCACCGGCACCAAGTCGACCTATATCGAGTCCGGTATCGGCTGGCAGCACTGGTTCTCGCCGCAGATCGAAATACGTCCTGAGGTGTCCTTCTATAAGTCGCTTAATGGCAATGCATTCAACGGCAATGCCAACCTCGGTATTGCGCCTACCAAAAGTACGGCGCTGATCGGGGCGGCGGACATCATCATTCACTTCTGACGCGCGAAGGGATCGCGGCGGCCGAAGTCGCCAGGCATTTAATCGGACCAATTCGACAGGGGATAACAATGAAGCGTATTCTTCTCACCACCGTCTCGCTCGGTGTGCTGGCGCTGGGGTCGCCCGCGCTCGGCGCCGACCTTCCAATGTATTCGAAGGCGCCGGCCACGCCCCCGGTCTATGACTGGTCCGGCTTCTACGTCGGCGTGTTCGGGGGGGGCGGCTGGGGCAACCACAATGTCAACGATGCCAATGGTCCGAACACGGGGTTCGCCAATTACACGGCCAATTATTCTTCGCAGGGCGGCTTGGGCGGCGGCGAGGCCGGCTACAACTTTCGAGTCGGGAGCGGCATCGTGGTCGGAATCGAAGCCACCGGGTTCTGGTCCGACATCAAGGGCAGCGACGCGGCTGCCCAAACCCAGGGTCAATTTCTTCCAATCACCTCGGTCGACGCGGACAATCTTCGCTGGGGTGGCACGCTTCGGGCGCGAGGTGGTATCACCGTCGACCGTTTGATGCTGTTCTTTACCGGTGGCTGGGCATTTGCCGATATCCAGCATACCAACTCCGATCCGGTCGTCGGGGTCGATCAGTTCACGGTTCACGCCAACGGCCTGGTGGCCGGCGGCGGTCTCGGCTATGCGCTAACCAACAACCTGATCGGTAAGGTCGAATACAGCTACTACAATTTCGGCTCCTACAACCGCGCCGCGGTGGGAACGACGGGTCTCACGACGAACGGACAGCTGCCCTATACCACCAATACGCAGTACTCGATCCTCACGGTCGGCCTGGACTACAAATTTGGCGGAGGCCCTGTCCTTGCCAAGTACTGACTGAATGAGTGCCGAAAGTATCGAACAGGCGCCGGAGTGCGCAATGGCATCTGCACGGGTTGACTGCGTCGCGGACTTGTCACGTAGCCGGCGGGAAGGAGTGGCGATGGTCGCTGCCACATTGAAACGAAAGATCGTGTTCTTGGCTGCCACCGTGGGTCTATGCGCCGCGCTCGCCGGTTGCGCCGCCGATATCGGCGCACCGCCGGCGTCGAACGAAACTTCTCCGCCGCTGCGCTACTATGGAGGTCCGAAATCACCGATGTGGCCAAGCCAGTAGGGAGGCGGCCGGGAGTGCGCCCCGAGTTCGAGCGGAGCGGGCCCCGCTTGATCGTCCGATTTGCCATCTGTCTGCGGCGATCATCAGCATGATGACGCCGGAGGCGGTCGCGGTGATGCATTCAGGGCGGCAGTTCACACAGCGGGGGCTCACTCTCAGGTCGCGAAAATGCACGTTCGAGTTGTTTGTCCGAGCACCATGCGCCATTGCGGCGGTCGGAAATCTCCACCAAGGCCGGAAGCAAGCTCTGTCGAGCCGGCCTGGGACGCCGCGCTTCCGGATGCCGTCACTGCCGGTAACGTCCGAATTGGTGAACATTGAGGGCCGAAACGCCAATGTGGCGCGAAGTCGATTGGCGCGGCGGGCGCGACCTGCAATATCGATCCCGCTTGCAACAGGAATGATTCGCCGCATCGAGCAGGCGGATCTTGCCCGTGTGTTGCGTCCTTGCCACCGCGCCGGTGTTGATCGACATCGCAAACTACGCGTGCCCCGGCTTGAAGAACATCTGGCGCAAATGTGCAAGAATAGCACCCGCGCGGGCGTTTGAACGGCGATCTGTAAGGTGAGCGTAAGGGCGCTGGATTAGGATCGATCAGTTTGTCGGGGCCCATGGCTTCTAGGTTGAATTTCGGTTGACTGCCAACGAGTGCTGGAGGCAAATCGAGGTGAGTGTTTTCGGAAAGCTGTCGAGGCGTTCGCTGTGGGCGATGGTCGCTTTCATCGTGATCGCCGGAGCAGTGCTGATCTGGGGCCGGGGTTTCGTGGGCCTCCGCGACGGTCAGGCGAGCAGGCCGGAACCGGTTGCGTCAGCCAGTGAGGATCGACCCGGATCGAGCAATGCGGACGATGCGTCGGTCGACCTGTCCGAAAAGCAGGCGGCCGCGCTCAAGATCGGTCCCGTCGCGACGCACGAATTCGCGGTTCTGAAGACAGCCGTCGGCACCATCGATTTCAACGAGAACCTGTTGGTCCAGGTGTTCTCGCAATATCCGGGAAAGATCCTGAAGGCATTTTACAACGTCGGGGATGACGTCAAGCAGGGCGACATTCTCTTTACGATCGACAGCCCGGATCTGTTGCAGGCGGAATCGAACCTGCTGGCGGCGGCCGGCGTGCTCGAACTGCAGAAACGAACGCTGGTGCGCGTCACGACGCTGTTGAAGGCCGGCGGCATGGCGCAGAAGGACGTCGATCAGACGACGTCGGATCAGCAGACCGCGGAGGGCAATTTCAAGGCGGCCAAGGATGCGGTGCGCATCTTCGGCAAGGCCGACGCCGACATCGAGCAGGTCCTCGTCGACCGCAAGGTCGATTCGACACTGGTCGTGCCGAGTCCGATCTCGGGAAGGATCGTCACGCGCAATGCGGCGCCGGGATTTCTGACGCAGCCCGGTACGGCGCCCGCGCCTTTCTCGGTGGCGGATTTGTCGACGATGTGGATGATCGCCAACGTCGTGGAAAGCGATGCCCCCGCCTACAAGCTCGGTCAGGCGGTGGAGGTGACGGTGCCGGCCTATCCCGACAGGATCTTCAAGGGGCATGTCACGAACCTCGGATCGATGATCGATCCGAATTCCCACCGCCAGTATGTCCGCTCCGAAATCGAGGATCCGGAGCACCTTCTTCGTTCCGGAATGTACGCAAGCTTCGTGATCCATGTCGGCGATCCCGCCAGTTCACTGGCGGTGCCGGCGGACGGCGTCGTCAGGGAGGGCGATGGCACGATGTCGGTCTGGGTGACCGGCGACAGCCGCCACTTCGTCAAGCGCACCGTCAGCGTGGGCCTGCGGCAGGATGGTTGGGTTCAGATCCTGGAGGGGCTGCAGCCCGGAGAAACGGTGGTTACCGACGGCGCGGTGTTTCTGAGCAACAAGCTTCTGCTCGGCGATGCCGGATAGCGGACCCGGTTCGTTGGACCAGCGGCCACACGAGGACGGCGGGGGCACTTGATCAAATCTCTTCTCCAGTTCGGCCTGACGCGCAGTGCGATCATCGTGCTGGGCCTCCTGGTGTTCTGCGCCGCCGGGCTCGTCGCGTTTTTGCGCCTGAACATCGAGGCCTATCCCAATCCGGCTCCCGTCATTCTCGAGATCACGGCGCAGGCCGCGGGCCTCTCTGCGGAGGAGATGGAGAAATACTACACTATTCCGATGGAGGTCGGGCTTTATCCCACACCCGGTGTCGCCAATATCCGCTCGACGTCGTTCTACGGGCTGTCGTTCGTGCGTGTGACCTTCGCTTACGGCGTCGATTATTACTTTGCGCTGACGCAGGCGTCGATCAGCCTGCAGCAGAACGTCAACCTGCCGGGCAACCAGGTCGCCCAGATCCAGCAATCCAGCCTGGTCGGCGAGATCTACCGTTATCAGATGGTGGGTCCGCCGCATTTCGGGTTGACCAATCTGCGCACGTTGCAGGACTACGTGGTGACGCGCCGTCTGTTGACCATTCCGGGCGTGGTCCAGATCAATTCCTGGGGCGGCACCACCAAGCAATTCAACGTCGATGCCGACCTGGAAAAGCTGGAGGCCTATAACGTTACCGTTCCCCAGCTGATCACGGCGCTCGGCAACGCCAACATCAACGTCGGCGGCCGCGAGATCACCATCGGCCAGCAGTCCGTCAACATCCGCGGCATCGGATTGGTCGATAGTGGCGGCGCCGACGACGTCACCATGGGCTACAAGGTCGGGGATATCGAGAACGTCGTTCTGAGCCAGTCCAGCGGACTTCCCATCCAGGTCAAGGATGTCGCGCATGTATCGGTCGGGTACGTGCCGCGCCTGGGCATCGCCGGCCGGGATCACGATGACGATGTGGCCGCCGCCATCGTGGTCATGGGGCGGACCCAGCACAC
>NZ_JBAURI010001177.1:0-8482 GCF_049581145.1 Bradyrhizobium sp. | reverse complement strand
GCGGCGGCCTCGTGCTCGGCGTCTGTAACGGCTTTCAGATTCTCTGCGAGGCGGGGCTGTTGCCCGGCGTCCTCATGCGCAACGCGCGGCTGAAATTCATCTGCAAGGATGTCCATCTGCGGGTCGAACGCTCCGACACGCCATTCACCCGTGGCTACAATGCGGGCCAGGTAATCCGCGTACCGGTCGCCCATGGCGAAGGCAATTACGAAGCCGACGAAGAGACGCTGAAGCGGCTGGAGAGCGAGGGACGGGTGCTCTACCGCTATTGCGCGCCCGACGGCACGGTCGATGAGGCCGCCAATATCAACGGCGCTGCCCATGCGATCGCCGGCATCGTCAACCAGCGCGGCAATGTGCTGGGCATGATGCCGCATCCGGAAAACCACGTCGAAGGCATCATGGGCTGCACCGACGGCCGCGGCCTGTTCGCGGGGCTGGTTGCGCATCTGCAGCAGGCAGCGTAGCCGCGTTTGCGTTCAAGACAATCCAACTAATAATAGCGTGCGCGAGCAGGTCGGCGACTGGCCTGAATTTTGCTCTTGCTCCCCTGTTCGCCGCTCGTCGGATTGGAGAGATCATGGCGTTTCGCAAGGCTTCCTGCACCCTCGCGCTCGCGGGGCTTCTTTTCGGCGCTCAAACCGCGACGGCCGAGACCACGTTGCGGATCGCGATGACGGCGGCCGATATCCCGACCACGACCGGATTGCCCAATAACGGCTTCGAGGGCATGCGCTTCCTCGGCTACCCCATCTTCGAAGGACTGGTGCTGTGGGACCTGACCCGGACCGACCGGCTGGCGACACTCCGCCCGGGGCTCGCTGAAAGCTGGGAGCAGGATCCCGCCGACAGCAAGACCTGGATCTTCCATCTGCGCCACGGCGTGAAATTCCATGACGGCACCGATTTCAATGCCGACGCGGTGATCTGGAATCTCGACCGCTATTTCAACAGCACGAGCCCGCAATACGAGCCGCCGAGCTCGGCGATGTCGCGCGCGCGCGTGCCGCTGATGGCCAGCTACAAGAAGATCGATGATGCGACGGTGTCGATCTCGACGACACGGCCGGCATCCTATCTGCCCTACATGGTGGTCTATCTGCTGTTTACCTCGCCCGCCTCGTTCGAGAAGGCGGGGCATGACTGGGCCAAGGTCGCGACCCTGCCGGCCGCCGGCACCGGGCCCTTCCGCATCACCAAGGTCGTGCCGCGCCAGGAGGCCGATCTGGCGCGCTGGGATCAGTATTGGGACACAGCCAAGAGGGCAAAGGTCGACAAGGTCGTGCTGATGCCGATTCCGGAAGCCAATTCGCGACTCGCGGCGCTGCGCTCCGGTCAGGTCGACTGGATCGAGGTGCCCCCGGCGGATGCAATCGATTCGCTGAAATCGGCCGGCTATATCATCACCACCGGGTCCTATCCCCACGTCTGGCCGTGGTTTTACAACATCGGTGCGACCGGCAGCCCGTTCAGGGACGTCAGGGTGCGGCAGGCGCTGAACTATTGCATCGACCGCGACGGGTTGGTGTCGTTGCTCAACGGTACGGCGGAGCCGGCGGTGGGCTGGCTCAAGGCCAGCGATCCCGATTTCGGCAATCCTGAAAATCACTACAAATTCGATCCCGCCAAGGGCAAGGCGCTGCTCGCGGAGGCCGGCTACACCGCGGCCAAGCCGCTGTCGTTCAAGGTGATGATCTCCAATTCCGGCTCGGGCCAGATGCTGCCGCTGCCGATGAACGAATATCTGCAGCAGAACCTGAAAGAGGCCTGCGGTGTCGATGCGCAGTTCGACGTCATCGAATGGCAGGTGCTGTTGACGGCGGCGCGCGCCACGCCGGACAGCCCGAGCCTGCAGGGCGCGATGGCGCTCAACATCAGTTCGCCGTCGTCCGATCCCGGCGTGATGGCGCGCTACTTCTCATCCACCAACTTCTCGCCGAACGGCTTCAATTTCGAGCAGTGGAAAGACGACACGTTCGACGCGGCGCTGAAGACGATCGAAACCTCGACCGATCCGAAGGTGATCGATGCTGCCTATCGCAAGGCACATGAGCGCCTGGTCGATAATCCGCCCTGGCTCTACATCGTGCACGATCTCAACCCGCGCGCGATGAGCCCGAAGATCAAGGGGTTCGTCTCGCCGCAATCCTGGTTCGTTGATCTGACGCTGGTCAGCATGCAGTAATGAAACACGACTTGGCCGACTTCGACACGAGGCGCAGCGCGTAACCCGCCGTCTTCGGCGGTCGACGAGCGAGATCTTGTCAAAACGAGGAGTGACGAAACTCTGGGCGGGCGGCATTTCTGCCGGGCGCGTTGCCAGGTCACTGCAGCGCTCGCCCATCGCAAGCTTGTTGTGCATCCAAAAAGAAAAAGGCCGTTCGCACTCCCGATGCAAACGGCCCAAGTCTAGGGAGGAAACGCCCGAGGGCGCTGACCCCTATCTATGTGATTTGCGGCCCCTAGAACATTCCGGGCAATACCGGAGGTGGTTAGTTCGGAACCCCACCAATTTGCGGGTGTCTCCAACTCGCCTTTGCCATCCCGGTGGCCGTTCGAATGCTGGGTCAGTTAGCGATCGCCCTTGCTTGAAGAGCAAGGGCGGGCGCGTAACTCACTGTTCCCTTGAGGATTTCCATGGAGAGCCGCGACGGAAGCGGTCGGTTACGCTTCAGCCCCGATTCTGACGGCTGCGCGTAACCCGCCCGTTCCTGATCTTGAGATTGAGTAGATGGGGTGGACAGGTATAGAGGTGCCCTCGGATACGACGAGCACGGATTGCCACGTTGATGCTGCTCAGTTGCATGAGCCGCGCGGTCATCTGGAATCCGAGACCACGTCCGTCGCCGTTTTGCGCTTCACGCGCTTGATGGTGCCGGAGAAGGTGAACACCGTCCGCGCACCGGATTTCAGCATGCCGCGCAGAAAGATCAGCGAGCCGCCGGCGCGGGTGATTTCGCCGGTGCCCTCGACCAGTTCTCCTTCATGCGCGGCGTCGAGAAAATCGCAGGCAAACGACACCGTCACGCCGGGGCCGTTGAGCACGGGCGCGGCGATCGCGAACAGGCAGTAGTCGGCGAACGCCATGAAGCAGCCGCCATGGACGTTGTTGGCGCCGTTGAGGTGTTTCTTCTCCACCCGGAAGGCGCAGCGCATGCTGCCGTCATCCTCCATCCGGTGCCAGAACGGACCGTTATGGCTCTCGAAATTGTCGCGGTTCCAGGTCCGCCAGCCCCTGAACTCGCCTTCGGCGCCGACCTGCAGGTCGGGTCGGTCAGGAAAACCGGATTTGATCTGATCGTCCAAGCGCAGGGCCCTTTATCTGAAGATTTTGGTTCTTAAATCCGATCTGCGGCCGACGCGCAAATCTGGCCCGTCGCGCCTTGCCGCGGCAAAGCTCTGGACAGGGCGCGTTTGCGTCCTAAAAGGCCTTTTCCGGCCCCTTCGATCTCCCTAAGAAGGGACCTCACTCGCGCTCCGGACCCTGATGAACGAGCCAAAGATCACCCCCGAACTCGTCGCTTCCCATGGGCTGAAGCCGGACGAGTATGAGCGGATACTGAAATTGATCGGGCGGGTGCCGAGCTTCACCGAGCTTGGGATCTTCTCGGCGATGTGGAACGAGCACTGTTCGTACAAATCCTCGCGCATCCACCTGCGGGGGTTGCCGACCAAGGCGCCTTGGGTGATCCAGGGGCCCGGCGAGAATGCCGGCGTAATCGACATCGGCGACGGCCAGGCCGTGGTTTTCAAGATGGAGAGCCACAACCACCCGAGCTATATCGAGCCCTATCAGGGCGCGACCACCGGCGTCGGCGGCATCCTGCGGGATGTCTTCACCATGGGCGCGCGCCCGATCGCCTGCCTCAACGCGCTCAGTTTCGGCGCGCCGGAGCACCCCAGGACGCGCCATCTGGTGTCCGGCGTGGTCGCCGGCGTCGGCGGCTACGGCAACTCCTTCGGCGTGCCGACGGTCGGGGGCCAGGTCCGCTTCCACACCCGTTATGACGGCAACATCCTGGTCAATGCGATGGCGGTGGGCTTGGCCGAAACCAGCAAGATCTTCTATGCGGCCGCCTCCGGCGTGAACATGCCGATCGTCTATCTCGGCTCCAAGACCGGGCGCGACGGCATTCATGGCGCCTCGATGGCCTCGGCCGAATTCGACGACGATAGCGCCGAAAAGCGTCCGACCGTGTAGGTCGGCGATCCCTTCGCCGAGAAACTTCTGCTCGAAGCCTGTCTCGAAATCATGGATGCGGGCTGCGTGATCGCGATCCAGGACATGGGCGCGGCGGGGCTGACCTGCTCGGCAGTCGAGATGGGCGCCAAGGGCGATCTCGGCGTCGACCTCGATCTCGATTCCGTGCCGACGCGCGAGTCCGGCATGAGTGCCTATGAGATGATGCTCTCGGAAAGCCAGGAGCGCATGCTCATGGTTCTGAAGCCGGAGAAGGAGCAAGAGGCCGAGGCGATCTTCAGGAAATGGGGCCTCGATTTCGCCGTGGTCGGCCGCACCACGCCCAGCAAACGCTTTGTCGTCAAGCATGGCGGCGACGTGATGGCCGATCTGCCGATCAAGGAGTTGGGCGACGAGGCGCCGCTCTATGACCGGCCGCATGTGGCTTCGCCGCAACTCGCGGTGATCCATGCCCGCGATATCAAGCCGCCGATGGGGATCGTCCCGGCGCTGGAGAAGCTGATCGCGACGCCCGAACTTTGCTCGAAGCGCTGGGTGTGGGAGCAATACGACCACGTCATCCTCGGCAATACCGTGCAGCGGCCGGGCGGCGACGCCGCCGTGGTGCGGGTGCAGGATGGACCGAAGGGGCTGGCGCTCACCGTCGATGTCACGCCGCGTTATTGCGACGCCGATCCGCATCAGGGCGGCAAGCAGGCGGTGGCGGAAGCCTGGCGCAACATCACCGCGGTCGGTGGCCGGCCGCTGGCGATCACCGACAATCTCAATTTCGGCAATCCTGAACGCCCCGAGATCATGGGGCAGTTCATCGGTTGTCTGAACGGCATCTCCGAAGCCTGCCGGGCGCTCGATTTCCCCGTCGTGTCCGGCAATGTCTCGCTCTACAACGAGACGAATGGCCGCGGCATCCTGCCAACGCCGTCGATCGGCGGTGTCGGTCTGCTCGATGATTTCACCAAGTCCGCGACGCTGGCGTTCAAGGCCGCGGGCGAGGCGATCCTGTTGATCGGCGAGACCCATGGCTGGCTTGGCCAGTCGGTCTATCTGCGCGAGATCTGCGGCCGGGAGGAAGGCGCGCCGCCGCCGGTCGATCTGGCCGCCGAAAAGCGCAATGGCGATGCAGTGCGCGGCATGATTCATGCCGGCACCGCGACCGCGGTGCATGACATCTCGGACGGCGGGCTTCTGATCGCGGTTGCGGAAATGGCCATCTGCAGCGGCATCGGCGCCAGGCTGCTGCCGGCGCCGACCTCGATCGTGCCGCACGCCTACTGGTTCGGCGAGGATCAGGCGCGCTACATCGTGACCGTGCCGGAAGTCGAGGCCGGCCGCGTGCTCGCCAAGATGCGGGGCTGCGAGCTGCCCTGCGTCCGCATCGGCACCACCGGCGGCGACGGGATCGCGATCGTCGGTGAGGCCGTGATCCCGGTTCAATCGTTGAAGCAAGGCTTCGAGGGCTGGTTCCCGGCCTATATGGGCGACGCGTCCTGACGCGTTGCCCTGATCTCACAGCACATGCGTGGCGCCCGGAATCCTGCGCAGCGCGGCTGTGGCGGCCCAGCTCACCGCCAGCGTAAGCACGAAGACGATGACGGCCTTGATGATCGCCGTGAGTTGCGGCGCCGGACCGAACGACAAGCCGAACAGCGCATATTGCAGCCACAACACCGGCACGTAGTGGATGAGATAGATGCCGTAGGCGTTATCGCGGATGGGATCGAGGATGCTCGAGCCCTCGTTATCGAAGCGCAGGAACAGCGCCAGGACGTTGAGCGTCTGCGCCGCGCCATAGGATGCGAACGCCAGCGCATAGGCAAGGTCCCACCAGAACGGCAGATTGTTCGGGTCGGGCAGCACCCCGTGCTTGACATAGATCAGCGCGACGATGGCGCCATAGCTCACGGTCGTCGCGGCGAGCCAGAATGGCCAGCGCCGCGCCAGGCCGCCGTCGGCGGCCAGCACGCCCTTGTCGAACGGCACCGCGCCGACGCCCATGCCGGCAAGGAAATACAACAGATAAAGCAGCATGCGGCTGGCCTGAATCGCGATCGGGCCGATCGCGAACCAGCGCGCGGCGCCGAAATAGAGGACCGCCGGCACATAGACGATGATGGAGGCAATCAGCAGCGACCAGAAGAACAGGTGCGCGCGCGTATAGCTCGCAAGCGACAGCCGGCCGATCGCCTCGACCAGGCCGGGCGCCGCGGCAAACACCAGCGCGGCGATGACATCGAGCGCCAGCAGGACCCAGACGAACCAGGCCGGTCCGATCTCCCATGGGCCGCTGGTGATCGTCCGCCACCAGAACGCGGCAAAGCCGATGTTGGGATCGTGCAGCTCAAGCTCGACGGCCCAATAGGCCAGCGGCATCAAAAAGACGGCGCAGACGATGAAGGGCAGGCCGAGGCGCCACCAGCGGTCGCGCAGGAAAAAGCCCGTGCCCTTGCGCTTCAGGCTCGGCCAGACGAATAGCCCCGACAGGAAGAACATCGCGGCCATGAAGAAGCTGTCGTTGAACAGCACCACGCCGTCGAAGCCGAGGAACGACTGCTTGTCGGTGTGGCCGTAATAGGTATAGGCGATCACCGAATGGTGGACCAGCACGAGCATGGTGATGAAGGTGCGGGCGCGGTCCAGCGCGGCATTCCGCGCCTTCGCCTTCGGCGCCGCCCGGACATCCGCCGGCATTGCCGTGTGAGAGATCGATGTCATGGACGCCCCGGATTAATGCTGTTTTCCGCAATTTTGCCGTCAGGAACGGGATTGAGCAAGTGCGAATTGTCGAGGCGCGTCCCCCACGCATCGAGCTTCGATCGAACGCCGTCCCAAGCGATTTCCTGCTGGAACCGGTTCCCGCATCGGAAGTTAGATGAGGATTCGTGGCGCTTCGGCGGGCGCGTAACTGGAGGAAAGAGTTGTGACGCTTCTCAAATGGGCTTTGTTTTTCTTCGTCATATCGGTCGTCGCCGGTATCTTCGGCTTCACCGGCATCTCGGCTGCCTCAGCCGACATGGCGCGAATCCTGTTCTATGTCTTCCTCGTGATCTTCCTGGTCCTGCTGGTCCTCGGGCTCACGATCTTCAGGGTATAGCCGGCCGAGCACCGCGAAAATGTGTGACCCGTCATTGATGGGTCACACACGATCCCGGGATGATCCGAAGGACCAGCCGCGGAATCTTCAGATTTTGGTTCGACGCGGAGCCTGTTGTCCGGCTGGCCCACAGGCGCGACCCGGCGGCATCGGCCCGGAATGACCCGGCAAATTAAGCCGCGACTTCCTCGATCTTCACCTTGTCCGGGTAGAACGCCAGATGGCCGGAAATCTCCGCCATTGCCGGGAAAGGCGTCTCATAGGTCCAGATCGCGTTATCCAGCGTCTTGCCGCCGGAGACGATGCTGAAATAGCTGGCGTCGCCCTTGTACGGGCAGTGCGTCACCCGCTCGGTCTTCTTCATGAGGTCCATTTTGACATCCTCGCGCGGCACATATTGCACGGCGGGATAGCTCGCTTCCTTCAGGGTCAGCGCGTGGGTGGTGTCGGCGATGACGACGCCATCAGCGATGACGCGCACGCGCCTGGGGTTCACGGTGATGGCGATCGGATGGTCGGGACCGGGGAGTTTCATGATATTTGAGCCCTTTGGTCAGTCCGTTGTGATCAAATGATGTGCCGGACCTGCTTTGCAAGCATTGGATCGGGAATATAGTGGCGCAAGGCGTGACCTGAAAGGCCATCCGCGCTAGGTTTGAACCTACAGAGCCCTCACGGTCGCCGCGCGCCGCCCGCAATGCGAGCGCCGCGAGAGTGGGCAAAGTCGGGAGAACGGAAAAAAGGAGCGAGACTGGGATGCCGATGGATTCCCGCGATATCGAATCGATGATCAAGGCTGCGATCCCCGATGCCGAGGTGACGATCCGCGATCTTGCCGGCGATGGCGACCATTATGCGGCGACTGTGATCTCGGAATCCTTCCGCGGCAAATCCCGTGTGCAGCAGCACCAGATCGTCTATCAATCGCTGCGCGGCCAGATGGGGGGCGTTTTGCACGCGCTGGCGCTGCAGACCGGCGTGCCCGGAGGCTAGCCGGTCCGCTTCGGCCGCCAGGGCAGGTCGGCCATGGCTCTGGGCACATGCCGATCGTCAGCGAGATCATTCTGCCTGCGGGCGCCGACGAGATTTGACGCAATCCTCGGCAAGGCTTTCTCGGCAAGGCTTTCTCGGCAAGGCTCCCCTGGCAAGGCTCATGCCGGCATCGGCTGGCTGGCCACAATGTCCGCGAT
>NZ_JBAURI010001176.1:0-3029 GCF_049581145.1 Bradyrhizobium sp. | reverse complement strand
GTGCGCGGCCGTGCCAGGACGGCCGCCGCGCGAGGCTGCGGACGGCCGGTCGGAGCGCTCGAAACGATTGCAGTCTCATCATCATGCGATACCGCCTCTGGTCATGTCCTGGGAGAATATCGGGTTTGTGCTAGCGCCTGGATCGTTTGTTGACCAGACCTTATCTTTTGTACATTAGTACAAACAATGGTACTCACGTCAGCCGCAAAAGCGTCCCGCAACCGGGCACCTGGCAGGGAAGTTCGAGCCAAGAAGCCTCCAGCCGGGATAGCTCAGGCCAAGAAAGCCGGCGCAACGCGCAAGCCGAATTTGCGCGAGGCGATCCTCTGCGCGGCGGAGGAGCTGTTCTCGACCAATGGCTTCACCGCCGTCTCGATCCGGGACATCGCGCAGGCCGCGGGCGCGAACCCCGGCAGCGTCACCTATCATTTCAAGACCAAGGACGGCCTGCTGCTGGAAATCTACCAGCGTCATTGCGGGCCGATGAACCGGCGGCGCTCCGAATTGCTGGCGGCTGCCAACCGCGTCCGCGATCTGCAAGACCGGCTCGAGGCGATCGTCCGCGCCTATGTGCTGCCGGCGTTTTCGTCGGGCAGCGATCTCGCCGGCGGCGGCGCGCGGTTTACGCGGCTGCGTGCGGTGATGTCGGCCGAAGGCAATGACGTTGCCCGCCGCATCATCGCGCAGACCTTTGACGATACCAGCCATGCCTTTATTGATGCGATCCACGACAGCCTGCCGCACATTGCGCGGAAGGAGATCGTCTGGCGCAGCCATTTCCTGTTGGGGGCGCTGTATTACACACTGGTCACGCCCGAACGCGTGTCGCGCCTGTCGCGCGGCGAGGCGGATGGCGCCGATGCGGCGAGTGCCATCGAGCAACTGGTGCGGGCGACAGTCGCCGCGCTCCAGGCCAGCGCGGTCGATGTGCCCGAGCCATCGCGACGATCGACAACGACGGGACGAGGCTGATGCGGCGCTGACGCTGATGGGCAACGCGGTCGCAACGATCGTCGTCCAAATGGGAGAATGCGCTCGATGAAGGTCGCCTGTACCGGATGCTGGATGGCGAAGCCGCGCCTGCAAAGATCATTTGATCGGCGCGAAGCCGCGATCAGAATTCCAGCGGTGCGTTGTCGACCACTTCCTTCATGACGAAGAAGGTCCGGGTCTGGCGGACGCCGGGCAGCGCGATCAACTGCTCGCCATGGATGCGATGGAAATCCTCGATACCGCCGACGCGGATTTTCAGGAAGTAATCGAAATCGCCGGCCACCAGATGGCAGTCGATGACGAATTTCAGCTTCGCCACCGCCTGCTCGAACGAGGCAAAACTCTCCGGCGTGGAGCGGTCGAGCACGACGCCGACCATCACCAGCGCGCCCATTCCGACCTTGCGCGGCGCCACCATCGCCCGCACCGGACCGATGAAGCCGTCCTCGAACAGGCGCTGGGTGCGGCGATGACATGTCGCGGCACTGACACTGACCATCTCGGCCAGTTCGGCATTGCTGAGCCGGCCGTCATTCTGCAGCAATCGCAACATCTTGAGGTCGGTGCGGTCGAGCCGAGCGGCCACGGAAGAATCTTTCGGATACGAGTCTTTTACTGGAAGAAATACTAAATAATATCGCATTGTTCGCAAGATAATTTAGCAGGCAGGGGCCTTTTCGGCAGCACCTTGCGCGGAGCCGGTGATAGTCCTTTCGTCCATCTCGAAACATCCATGAGCTCACGACATGCTCGAAAAATTCGCGCGCTATCCGCTCACCTTCGGGCCGACCCACATCGAAAAGCTGTCGCGGCTGACGCGCCATCTCGGCGGCAAGGTCGAGATCTACGCCAAGCGCGAGGACTGCAATTCGGGGCTGGCCTTCGGCGGCAACAAGCTGCGCAAGCTCGAATACATCATTCCGGACGCGATCGCGTCCAACGCCGATACGCTGGTCTCGATCGGCGGCGTGCAGTCCAATCATACCCGCATGGTCGCAGCCGTCGCGGCCAAGCTCGGCATGAAATGCCGCCTGGTGCAGGAAAGCTGGGTGCCGCATGAGGATGCGGTCTACGACCGCGTCGGCAATATCATGCTCAGCCGTATCATGGGCGCCGAGCTCAGGATGGTCGACGAAGGTTTCGATATCGGCATCCGCCAAAGCTGGGAGCAGGCGATCGAGGAGGTCAGGGCCGCCGGCGGCAAGCCCTATGCGATCCCGGCCGGCGCTTCCGTGCACAAATATGGCGGGCTCGGCTATGTCGGCTTTGCCGAGGAGGTCCGCGCACAGGAGAAAGAGCTCGGCTTCGCCTTCGACTATATCATCGTCTGCACCGTCACCGGCTCGACCCATGCCGGCATGCTGGTCGGCTTCGCCAGGGATGGCCGCGCGCGCAAGGTGATCGGCATCGATGCATCCTTCACGCCGGCGCAGACCAAGGCGCAGGTGCTGGAGATTGCACGGAACACCGGGCGCCTGGTCGAACTGGGCCACGAGATCGTCGCCGACGACGTCGTGCTGATCGAGGATTACGCGCATCCGGCGTACGGCATCCCCTCGGAGGAGACGAAGGACGCCATCCGGCTGTGCGCGCGGCTGGAAGGCATGATCACCGACCCCGTTTATGAGGGAAAATCGATGCAGGGCATGATCGATCTGGTGGCGAAGGGCTATTTTCCAGAAGGCTCCAAGGTGCTCTACGCCCATCTCGGCGGCGCGCCGGCGCTCAACGGCTATGCCTATGCCTTCCGCAACGGCTGAGGCGGCTCATGGGCAATTTCGGCGCGCGGCCGGATTCTAGTTCGCCGCGGCCCTGATCACCGCGATCAACTGGTCGCCGTAATGCTCGAGCTTCTTGTCGCCGATCCCGGCAACGCTGCGAAGCTCGGCAAGCGTCGCCGGGCGCGCCACGGCGATGCCGTCGATCGTGGAATCGTGCAGCACGACATAGGCCGGCACGCCGCGCTCGCGCGCGACGCCGGAGCGCCACGCCCGCAGTGCCTCCCGCAAGCCGCCATCGCCGGCCTTGCCATGACC
>NZ_JBAURI010001175.1:0-8386 GCF_049581145.1 Bradyrhizobium sp. | reverse complement strand
AGAACGAGGCGCGTGGCCGGCGGCGCGAGAGCGATCGAAACCGATACCGGCATGGGCGGCAGCACGGCCGCGGCACTGCGCAGGAGCGGCACGGTCTCAGCCATTGGCGCGCTCTCCCTGTTTGTCGAAGAACACCGGCTCGACGAGCTCGACCGCGATCGTGCCCTGCGGCGCCGTCGTGAACAGTTTATTTCCGATGCGCCTGCGTCCGCCCTCGACCAGTGCCAGCGCGATCGAACGGCCGAGCGCCGGGCTCATATAGGACGAGGTGACATGGCCGATGGCGTGCTCGCCCTGCTTCGGTTCGGCCGATGTCACGATCTGGGCACCCTCCTCGATGACTACGCCCGGCCGCGCGGTCAGCAGCCCGACGAGTTGCGGCCGGTCGGGCGACAGCATGTCCGGCCGGACGAGCGAACGCTTGCCGACGAAGTCGGCCTTGGCCTTGCCGATCGCCCACTCCAGCCCCAGATCCGCTGGCGTCACCGTGCCGTCGGTCTCCTGGCCGACGATGATGTAGCCCTTCTCGGCCCGCATCACATGCATGGCCTCGGTGCCGTAGGCGACGCAGTCATGGGCCTTGCCGCGCTCCCACAGCACCTCCCATGCCGCGCGCCCGTAATCCGACGGCAAGTTGATCTCATAGCCGAGTTCGCCGGTGAAACTGACCCGCATGACCCGCGCCGGGATTCCGCAGAAGCGGCCGTCGCGCACCGACATATGCGGCATCGCCTCGTTGGAGACATCGAAGCCCTCGATCAGCGGCGCCACCAGATCGCGCGCGCGCGGCCCCTGGACGGCGATCACCGCCCATTGCTCCGTAGTCGACGTCAGCCAGACCTGCAGCTCCGGAAACTCGGTCTGCAGATAGTCTTCCATATGCGCGAGCACCCGCGGCGCGCCGCCGGTCGTCGTGGTCACATGAAACCGGTCCGGCCCGATCCGGGCCACCACGCCATCATCGATCACGAAGCCCGCTTCGTTCAGCATCAGCCCGTAACGGCAGCGTCCTGGTGCCAGCTTCGCCCAGGGATTGGTGTAGATGCGCTCCATGAAGGCGGCGGCATCCGGCCCGACCACCTCGATCTTGCCGAGCGTGGAGGCATCGAGCATGCCGACCGACGCCCGTGTCTGCCGGCACTCGCGCGCGACGGCGGCGTGCATGTCCTCGCCCAGCTTCGGGAAGTACCAGGCGCGCTTCCACAGCCCGACATCCTCGAACACGGCCCCATTCTGCTCGGCCCAGCCATGGATCGGCGTCCGGCGCACCGGATCGAACAATTGTCCGCGTGCGGCGCCGGCAAAAACGCCAAACGTGACCGGCGTATAGGGTTGGCGAAACGCCGTATGTCCGACGGCAGGGAGCGTCCTGCCGAGCTTGTCGGCCACCAGCGCCATGGCATTCAGGTTCGACGTCTTGCCCTGGTCGGTCGCCATGCCGGTGGTCGTATAGCGCTTGACGTGCTCGATCGACTGCATGCCCTCGCGGACCGCCAGTGCGATATCCTTGGCGCAGACATCGTTCTGGAAGTCGACGAAGGCGCTGGCGCCGGGCAGCGCCTCGGGGGTGACGAGGCCGATCCCGGCGGCTTCGGGTGCGTTGCTCACCGCAGGGCTGGGACCCGACGCCCGCGTCGCGCCGGCCGCGGCACGTCCGGCAGCCGAGCCTTCGGCAAGCACATTGGCAAGCCCGAACGTGCCGTTGCAGCCGCCGGCGCTGGTCTGGTTGGCGATGGCCGTGCCGGGGACGAATGCGCCGATGCCCGCGTCGAACACCGGCCTTCCGCGCGCCTGCGAATAGAGATGGACCGACGGCGTCCAGCCACCCGACATCAGCAGCGCATCGCAGGCGACAGTCTCGGAGCAGCCGCCTGCTGTGATGGTGACTTCGCTCACGCGTCGGCGGCCGCGGGTCCCCTCGATCCGCGTGCCGGTCGCGATCCGCAGGCCGGCATCGCGCGCCAGCTGCGGCAGCGCTCCGTTGGCCGTGGGACGCAGATCCGCAATCAGCGGCACTTCGACGCCGCCGGCCACCAGATCGAGCGCCACGCGATAGGCGCTGTCATGCGCTGTCGCGATCACGGCCTGCGCGCCGACCCTGACGCCGTAGCGGTTGAGATAGCAGCGCGCGGAATCGGCCAGCATCACCCCAGGCCTGTCATTGTCGGGAAACACCAAAGGACGTTCGATCGCGCCGGCGGCAAGCACGACGTGTTTCGCCCGCACCTGCCACAGCCGTTCGCGCGGCAGATCGGCGCTGGGCGAGGCGAGGTGATCCGTAACTCGCTCATTCAGGGCCACGAAGTTCTGCGCGAAGGCGCCGAAGGCCTGGGTGCGCGGCATCAGCCTGACATTCGGCAGCCAGCGGAGCGCACGCAATACAGACGCCAGCCATTCCGACGCCGGCTGTCCGTCGATGATCGCGCTTCGCTCCGCGAGCAGCGATCCACCCGGCTCGGCCTGCTCGTCGCAGAGAATGACGCGCGCGCCACACTCGCCGGCAGCCTTCGCTGCCGCCAGACCGGCCGGCCCTGCGCCGACGATCAGCACATCGCAATGGTCGTAGAACTGCGCGTAGCGATCCGCGTCCGGTTCGGTCGGCGCCGACCCCAGTCCCGCGGCGCGGCGGATCACGGGCTCGAACAGGCGCGTCCACACCTGGGCGCCGCCGAGCACGCGCGGCCCCATGAAGGTCTTGTAGTAGAAGCCTGCCGACAGCAGCGCGGGGAACAGCCCGTTGATGGCGCCGATGTCGAACCGCAGCGACGGCCAGCAATGCTGACTCCGTGCGTCGAGCCCGTCATAAAGCCCGACCTGGGTCGCCCGCAGATTGGGCGTGAACCGTCCGCCGCCGCGCGAGACGGCCACCAGCGCATTGGGCTCTTCCGCTCCTGCGGTCAGGACGCCGCGCGGACGATGATATTTGTAGGAGCGCGCCATCATGTGGACGCCGTTGGCGAGCAACGCGGCGGCAAGCGTGTCGCCTTCCTGTCCCTCCAAGCTCCTGCCGTCGAAGCTGAAGCGGACCCTGCGCGCCGCCGGTCGTCTCGGCTCACCAATTCTGAAGGGCTGCGTCACCGGCCGGCCTCCGGGCTGGCGCCGGGTTCAGGCCTGGCTTCGCCGACCTTGTAGACCGCGAGGATCCTGTCGCTGACTGTGTCGCGCAGGCAGTTGAAGAAGCGGCCGCATCCCGCGACATGGCGCCAGCGCTCGGCATGCAGGCCGCGCGGGTTGCTGCGGAAATACAGATAGTCCGCCCAGCCCGCATCGTCGATCGCCATGGGATCGCGCGGGCGCGCGACATGCGCCTCGCCACCATAGCGGAATTCGATTTCCGGGCGCTCCATTTCGCAGTGCGGACAGGGAATCAGAAGCATGGCGGGCTCAATGTGCGACGGCAGCCGCGGCTGCCTCATCGATGAGACGTCCGGTACGGAAGCGATCCAGGTTGAAGGGCGCGGCGATCGGGTGCGGCTCGCCGGTTGCGACCGTATGCGCAAAGACATGCGCCGAGCCCGGCGTCGCCTTGAAGCCGCCGGTGCCCCAGCCGCAGTTCACGAACAGTCCCGGCACCGGCGTCTTGCCGATGATCGGCGAGCGGTCCGGCGTCACGTCGACGATGCCGCCCCAGTTGCGCAGCATCCGCATCCGCCGCACCGGCGGGAACATTTCGCAGATGGCATCCAGCGTGTGATTGGAGATATGCAGGCCGCCGGTCTGCGAATACGACGTGTAGGCGTCCGTTCCGGCGCCGATCACCAGCTCGCCCTTGTCGGATTGCGACATGTAGGCGTGCACCGTGTTCGACATCACCACGCAGGACATCATCGGCTGCACCGGCTCAGACACCAGCGCCTGCAGCGGATAGCTCTCCAGCGGCATGCGGACCCCGGCCATGCTCATCACCACCGAGGTCGAGCCGGCCGCCACCACGCCGATCCTGCGGGTCGCGATGTCGCCGCGCGTGGTCTGGACGCCTTCGACCGCGCCGTCGGCGCCACGCCGGATACCGGTGACCTCGCAGTTCTGGACGATGTCGACACCGAGCGCCGACGCGCCCCGCGCATAACCCCACGCCACCGCATCGTGGCGGGCGACGCCGCCGCGACGCTGCAGGGCGGCGCCGATGACAGGATGTCTGATGCCGGGATCGATGTTGAGCAGCGGGCAAAACTCTTTCGCTTTCTGCGCCGTCAGCCATTCGTTATCGATACCGGCCAGGCGGTTGGCATGAACATGGCGCTTGAAGACCTGGACATCGTGCGTGTTGTGCGCCAGCATCAGCACGCCGCGCGGCGAATACATGACATTGTAGTTGAGCTGATGGCTGAGATCCTGCCAGAGCTTCACGGCATGTTCGTAGATCGCCTCGGACTCCTCCCAGAGATAGTTCGAGCGCACGATGGTGGTGTTGCGCCCGGTGTTGCCGCCGCCGATCCAGCCCTTCTCGAGCACGGCGATGTTCGTCATCCCGTGCTCCCGGGCCAAGTAGTAGGCCGTGCCGAGGCCATGGCTGCCGCCGCCGATGATGACGGCATCATAGGCGCGCTTTGGCTCAGGGGACGCCCATTGCGATGGCCAGCCGACATTGCCGGAACAGGCCTGCGTGAGAAGGGAAAGGATCGAATAGCGCAAGACAGACCGCCCTGTTGATCAAGCCGAGCATGCCGCCTGTTCGCCGTACCGGCGAGACGATTTGCGACATATCGCTTGACGATTTGCGCCATGTAGCCGCCGATTCCGTTTACCCAGAGCGCATCGGCTCTTGATCCGCTCGCCGATCGGGGTCACGCTGAAACATCGCATCCACGACGCGAAGTTATTCAGCGCTATCGCAAGCACGTTACGACGTCGGTCAATGGCCGGTTTGTCGCCTATGAACATACTGTCCCGATATGCACAGTGCTTTGCCCGCTGGTTCAGCGAGGTACCGAAAGAACTGCCGTCACTGCGATTTGCCATGGTCAATCATCCCGGTCCATGGCTACCCGACCCATGGCTCCCCCGACCCATGGGCTACCGAAGCCGCCGGAAGACAATCCATCCGATGAAGCCGGCGACGGGACACGCAGCCGTCCGGAGCCTGGCAGCGCCTAACCACCGCAGCGGCGCTGCAGCCTGTCGATGGGCTTTCATCAGCTCAAGCGTGTTGGACTTGAGATCGATGTGCGGCAACGACCTGGGATCCATGGTGCCCCCGACCGCCGGCTTCGCATGCCGCCGATACATACTGCACGATCCAACCTATGATGCCTGGTCGACCCGTGATCATGGAACATGCCTTGGGCGGTGTGCCTCGACAGGCGACAGCTGTCGGACCGACGAATGCCTCCTTCTGATTTCAGCCTGACGTTCACCGCACCAGCTTCGCACCAGCAACGATTTGATCAACACGCAGCGAACGCGATCGAAATCGAACTAAAACGCAGTAAAATCAACAAGACCAATCGATATTCCGCCGCTCACAAAGGTCTGGTTGCAGTTTCGAGTCCTGCTGGCTTCTCCTGTATAAGTGGGTTCCGGGTGAGTAGCGGACCGGCAAATCGCCTGCTGCACCAGGAACGCACCATTGTGCGAAAAAAATAGTGCGGGCTATTCAAGCAGAATCATCTCCCCCGTTTTCAGATCGTCGTAACCGGATGAGTAAGATCGGGGTGCGTGGAACTACGGATCTCGCTCTTACAGACAGGATAGCCCCCGTGAAAACTCTGTCTCAGCAAAGCCGGCCGCTGGTTCGCGAGGGATTATTCAGAGCCGTACCATCAACACGAAGAAAGGGACCGACGGGCCATGAGCGGTCATCGTCTTGTTGAATATTTGGCCTAGCACGTAGCTCATCTAAAATAACGCCGACGACCTGGCTTTTCCGGGGACGCTTGAGAAATTTAGCACCAGCGGCCGGCATCGGAAATCGTCTAACCCAACTTTCTCAACTCGAACAAAAAAGCCAGCAAAATCAATAGGGGGCTATCGAAAGTCTCCACTACAAAGCTGGGATTTGCGGGCAGGCGGACCTCTGCTGTGACGTGATGCGTGGCGGTGGCTGCGGAGGCAAATCGAGCTTGAATTGCTTGAGCAGCAGCTTCTGGTCGGCATTGAGTTCGGTATAGCGGCTGAGGATCAGCGTGCGTCCGTCGGTAGTCGGGAACTGCACGTCGAGCATCTGCACCGCGGCCATCTTGTCGAGCACCGCCCTTGATGTGAGGCCCGGCGCCAGCGGCTTCAGTCGTGCCCGCAACGTGACGTGCAGGCAGTAAGCGAGGAAGGCTACGAAGATATGCGCCTCGACCCGATGCTCGAGCTGATGATGGATCGGCCGCAGCTGGAGATCGTCTTTCAGGTTTTTGAACGCAGCCTCGACTTCGGTCAGTTGAATGTAGAACTGCCAGAGCTCGGCGGGATCACGATCTGCGAGATTTGTGCGCAGCAAATAGCGTCCTTCACGTCGGCGCACCTGGCGCAATCTCTCGCGGTTGAGCTTGAAGGTGAACGCAGTCCCGCTCAGGGCGATATCGATGTCGAGCAGCCGCCACGCCGCGCGAGCCTTGGAGCGCGCGGCGCCGAGCTTCATCAGGAATTCCTTGCGCGTGAGCTTCATGTTCGCGATTTGCTTCAATCGTGACCACAGCCATTTGAGCTTGCGCCGGCGCATGGCGCGCTCCTTGTGGATGCGAGCCCGGCTTTGCGCGAAGACGTAGGTCTCCTGGTCCTGCGCCAGCAGTTTGACGTCGACACCCTCGCGCACCGCCTGCCACGGCTTGTCGAGCAGCGCCTTTTCCAGTTTCGACAGCCGTCCCTTCGGCGTTCCGACCAGATAGCAGACCGGCGGATCGGCCTGCCGCATCTCCGCCAGCACCGCATCGGTGGGGATGCCGCGATCCATCACCCAGATCCGCTGGGCCTTGCCGTACTGAGTTTCGATTCTGTGCAAAAACTCGCGCAAGGTTGTGCTGTCCGCGGTGTTGCCCGGCAGCACTTCATAGGCGAGCGGAAAGCCGTCCGGCGTGACGATCAGGGCGATCACCACCTGCACGCAATCGCTGCGCTTGTCGCGGCTGTAGCCGAAGCGGCGCTTGTCGTCGTCGTCGTCCGGGGGCGCGGATTCGAAATAGGTGCTGGTCAGATCGTAGAGCAGCACCTCGAACTTGGCGCCGAACAAATCCGCCCAGCGTTGACGCAAATGAGAGAACAGCGCCTGTTTGTGCGGCAACAGCTTGTCGAGGCAGCGGTAGAGCGCATTCTTCTCCGCCAGCGTGAAGTCAGCGCCCAGCAAATCCGCCATCGCGCTCTGCTCGAACCACTGCCGGTGCAGCCGCCACTCGCTGCCGGGATCGATCAACCGGTAGCACACGAGCGTCTGCAGGATATCGCACCAGCTCGTTCCCTCGCGCGAGCGCCGCAGGCGGTTCGCCCAGAACTGGTCGAGCCCAAGCTGTTCGTAGAGCTGACACGAAAGCCAGCACGCGCCCCACTGCCGAGGCCGGTGCAACTCCATCTTGTCGAGCCGCACCTGGACGCCGTATCCCTCGGGCTCGGCCTGGCCGGGAAGCCCGCGATCGGCAGAAAAAAGCGACAGCTGGGTGTGGCGTTGCGCATCCTCATCAAATGCTTCGATCGCACGGCTCCAATCGTCTCGTTGGCCGTCGCCGATCTCACCTAAATACAGCACCTGCCGCTGCACCACCTTGCCACCGGCACAGCGCCGGTTCTCGACGATGCTCCAGTAGCGATGCTCCTTGCCGTCCTTGAAGCGCCGATTCGATCGCAAAAACATGGCCCGGCGAAGCTACGCCGATCGCAACAGGCCCAAAAGATACTTGGTCTACACTACAAGCGATTTCAGAGACCCACCCATTGATCCGACTCGCCTTTTCGCCTCAAAATTCTCGAAAATTGGCGTTTTGGCACGCGAGTTGAGAAAGTTGGGCTAACGGGCCGGGGGAGACACCCTGGCTCTCCGACGTGGCCAAGTCGTTTACCTGGATAAACTGGACTCCGACGTTCCCGTTTGCGCGCGAGCGCACCGCCTGGCTCGCCGCCGCTCGCTCGGCGATCGCGTTTGGTGCCGAAGTTGTCGATCGCTACGGGGATGTTCTCGGCCGAGCGACCCACATCACGCAACTCTTCGACGTTCTCGTCGGTCTGACGGCTATTGGCCTTTCTGAGGGGAGTGTCCGGGACCGCATCGCTGGTCTCATTGCCGACGAGCGCGATGCGGTCAGTGCCGCGCGACGATGAGACTTTCGGCGTCGCGCGTTTCGGTTCGGCCTCGGTCGGCCGTCATTTTTTCGTTGTCGCAGTGAGTACGAGAAAGCCGCCGAGCAACACCCAAAAAGCGTACCCGCCGATGAACGGGAGGTCGATAAAAAAATCAACGATCGCAACA
>NZ_JBAURI010001174.1:0-1686 GCF_049581145.1 Bradyrhizobium sp. | reverse complement strand
CCATTCGTCGCAGCAGCCGGGCACCCGTGGCGGTCAGTCTGCAGGCCCGCGCGCGGCGATCGTCGCGCCGCACCGCGCGCTGGATAAATCCCCTGTTTTGCAGGCGCTTGAGCGCGCCGGTGGTGGTCGTCCGATCGAGCGCCACGTCGCCGGCCAAAGTGGTCTGGTCGGCCGTACCGCGCACGGCCAGCGCTGACAGCAGACTATATTGCAGCGGGGTGATCTCGAACGCCGTGCATTTTTCCTGGAACAACGCCACATGGATCTGGTGTAGCCGCCGCAGCAGGAAACCCGGCCGCATGCCCAGCGGCCATGGGTCGATCTCACTGTCGCTGTCGATCTTGCCCGGTTTCTTCGTCATGCCAGTCACCAGGATCCTGCAACAACCGTGCCCTGATTTTTGGCAGCCTTCGCCTGCGGCCGGCGTTGCGAAAGCGATAATTACGAAGCATACTTCGTAATTCATCGATACCGGTCGACGCCGTGCCAGCCAAGGGAGCCCATCATGTCAGTGAGCACCTCATTCGACCTGCTGTTGCGCGGGGGACGCGTGATCGATCCGGCGTCCGGCGTCGACGGGCTGAAGGATATCGCGATCCGCGGCGGCAAGGTGGCAGCCGTGCAGGCTGACATCCTGCCGACCAGCGCCCGCGACATCGTCGACGTCACCGGCAAGCTCGTGCTGCCCGGCCTGATCGATACCCACGCCCATGTCTATCAGTATGTCACCGGGCGCTTTGGCGTGAACGCCGACATGGTCGGCGTGCAGTCGGGCGTGACCACGCTGGTCGATCAGGGTGGTCCGTCCTGCATGACCTTGCCGGGCTTCCGGCATTTCATCGCCGAGCAATCGCAGTCGCGGGTCTACGCCTTTCTGTCCGCCTATCTCGTCGGCGGTCTGGAAGGCCATTATTATCCGAACCTCTACAGCCCCGATGGCGTCGACATCGACGCGACCGTGAAGGCGGCGAAGGCGAACCGCGATCTGGTCCGCGGCATCAAGGCACATGCCGAGATCGGCGGTTTCGCGCGCTGGGGCATCCGCGTCATCGAGATGGCGGCCGAGATCGGCCGCCGCGCCGACCTGCCGGTCTACGTGCATTTCGGACAGCTCTGGAGCCTGCCGGAAAGCGGCACCAATGGCGAGGATGTCGACACCATTCTCACCCGCGTGATCCCGCTGTTGCGTGAAGGCGACGTGCTGGCGCATCCGTTCACGCGGCATCCCGGCGGCTTCGTCAATCGCGAAGGCGAGGTTCATCCGGTGATTAGGGCGGCGCTCGACCGCGGCCTGCGCGTCGACGTCGGCCACGGCAGCCACTTCTCGTATCGGCTGGCGCGCAAGGCGATCGCGGCCGGCATCGTGCCGACCACGCTCGGCGCCGACATCCACGGCTACAACACCCATGTGCCGGGGCCAGCCGGCACGCCCGACGAGGCCGCCGACGACGAAAACCATCCGTTCGCCGGCCAGGCCAAGTTCAGCCTGGTGCAGGCCATGAGCTCGATGATGGCGCTCGGATTGACGCTCGAACAGGTGGTGCCGATGGTCACCTCGCATCCCGCCGAGATGCTGGGCCTTGCAGACCGGATCGGCGCGCTGCGCACCGGCATGGACGCCGACGTCACGGTGCTGAACGAGCGGCCCGGCCGTTTCATCCTGCGCGACAATGAAAAGACCGAAGT
>NZ_JBAURI010001173.1:0-3490 GCF_049581145.1 Bradyrhizobium sp. | reverse complement strand
GGCCAGATGGGCTTCGTCGAGCTGCTGCCGCAGCCTGGAAACTTCAACCTTATAGGCATACGGAAAGAGTATTCTGAGAGAATTGCTAACCATCCCGCAACACCTCGACCAGCGGCCTGGCCTTTGCCAGGTGGGTTGAACGTCGAGTCCAAAGACATAAGATCAGAGTCTGAACTCAACCAGGGTTGATTCACGCGATCCGAAACGCACGCTACCCCGCCCGCGCCGCCCGGCGCAGCGCCTGCGGCGGCTGGCCGAAGGCGCGGATGAAGGCGCGCCGCATCCGCTCGGGGTCGCGAAAGCCGGTGGTTTCGGCGACGCGCTCGATCGCCTCGTTCGAGGCCTGGACGCGCGCCCGCGCCACCTCGATGCGCAGGCGCTCGATCGCCTTTGACGGCGTGGTGCCGGTCTCCGTGATGAAGGCGCGGGTGAAGTGCCGCGCGCTCATGCCGGCGCGGTCGGCGAGCTGGTCGACCGTCAGCGGCGCGTCGAGATGCTCGCGCGCCCAGGTCAAGAGCGGCCCGAAGCGCCCCGTGGGCGCCTTCAGCTCCAGGAGCGAGGAGAACTGCGACTGTCCGCCGCTGCGGCGATGGTAGAGCACGAGCTGGCGCGCGGTCTGCTCTACGATGCCGTCGCCAAAATCGTCTGCCGCCATCGCGAGCGCGAGATCGATGCCGGCGGTGATGCCGGCCGAGCTCCAGATCGCGCCGTCGCGGACGAAGATCTGGTCAGGCTCGAGCTTCACCTTGGGATAGGTGGCGAGGAATTGCTGCGTGCGCTGCCAATGCGTGGTGGCGCGGCGGCCGTCCAGCAGGCCTGCCTCCGCGAGGATGAAGGCGCCCGAGCAGACGCTGGCGACGCGGCTGCCGCGCCTGGCGACCGCCTGCACGAAGCGGATCGTGCATGCGTCGCGTGCCGCCGCCTCGACGCCCTCGCCGCCGGCGATGATCAGCGTCGTGATCACAGCCGGCGAGGCGAACTTCCGCGCCAGCATCTCGGCACCGGACGACGAGCGCACCGGTCCCGGAATTGCCGCCATCACCCTGATCGGCACGGCGCGCCTGGCGAACCGCGAGGCGATCTCGAACACCGAGATCGGACCGGCGGCATCGAGCAGCTGGAAATCGGGGAAAATGACAACGCCGATCATGATCGCTTCGTGTCCCTAGAGTTTATCTCCGTCATTGCGAGCAGCGCAGCGACGAAGCCATCCAATCCGCCTGGGCGAAATGGATTGCTGCGCTGTGCCCGCAATGACGACGAATTCCAATGTCTTTAATTGAGGGAAATATGCCATTTCAGACAGAACGCCATCATGTCAGGATGTGCTGGTCAAGCGCATTCTCGAAAGGCCCTCCATGTCGCCATCGCTGCAGATCGGACTTCTGGTCTTTCCCAAGGTGACCCAGCTCGACCTCACCGGGCCCGTGCAGGTGTTCTCCGGCCTGCCCGGCGCAATCGTGCATCTGATCTGGAAACGCATCGAGCCGGTCCCGAGCGACTCCGTGCTGGTGCTCACTCCCACCATCACGTTCACGGACTGCCCGCAGCTCGACGTGATCTGCGTGCCTGGCGGTGCCGGCAGCGACGATCTGCTCAATGACGCCGAGGTGCTCGCCTTCCTGCGCCGGCAGGCCGAAGGCGCCAGGTTCATCACCTCGGTCTGCACGGGATCGCTGGTGCTGGGTGCGGCCGGCCTGCTCAGCGGCTATCGCGCGACGACACATTGGGCCGCGATGGATTTTCTCACCTGCTTTGGCGCTGTGCCGGCAAAAACGCGGGTCTGCATCGACCGCAGCCGCGTCACCGGCGGCGGCGTGACGGCGGGAATCGATTTTGCGTTGACGCTGGTGTCGCTGTTGTACGACCGCAGCACCGCGGAGGCGATCCAGCTTCGCCTGGAGTATAACCCCGGGCCGCCGTTCAACGCCGGCTCGCCCGAGACTGCGCCGGCGGACGTCGTGGCCATGATCAAGGAGCGGATCAAGCCGTCACAAGCACGGCGGAGCGAGGCGATCGCCCGCGCCAAGGCGCGGCTCGCCGGGACAGAGGTCGGCGCCCGAGCAGCAGAACCCTGAGCAACAGAAAAAGGCCGCCTGGTTGCCCAGACGGCCTTTCCTGTCTCACGGGGGCGCCACATTGGCGGGCGATTTCGGAACGTCCGGGGCCGGGGGCCGATCTCCCGGCGGCGTCCTGATCGGGTGCCGCTGCATTTCGGGGCAGTCGCGAACTGTTGCCCGAACCGTCGCGATGGTCTCCCATCTCCGTAAGATGACCCAGTCAACCGCGCCTTCGCGAACCGCGCAACCGCGCGCTGCGGGCTGTCCCCGCTGTTACCGTTGTTCACAGGGTTCGGGCCACAGACCATCCGCACGCGGGCGCCGCGGCAGCGCCGGGCCGTCAAGCGCTGGCCGGTCTCCGCCAGCTCGCAAGGCTGATGCCATGCGTGATCAGGCGGACGCCTGCGCACAACTGCCTGTCGGCACAGCAACTCGCGTTGAAATTCAGTCGGCCGGCGTCCACGGCTGGTAATCGCCGGTTGCCTTGGGACGGCGGCCGCTCGCAAGCGTCGAGCCGGAGGGACGATACGCCGCGGGCGTCCCGGTCATGTTCGGGACATGTGGCTTTTCCCATTCGCGCGGCTTGTAGCCATCCTCGGTGGGCGGCACGTCGACGGTATGATGCATCCAGCCGTGCCATTCGGGCGGAATGCGGCTGGCCTCGGCGACACCGTTGTAGACCACCCAGCGGCGCTCAAACAGCAGCGTCGGGTCGATCTTGCCGCCAGCGGTGCGATAATAGCGGTTGCCCTGCGCGTCCTCACCCACCAGCTCGCCGAACCGCCAAGTCCACAACTGGGTGCCGAAGGTCTGGCCATTCCACCAGGTGAAGACTTTGAGGAGGAACTGTTTCATGCGGGCGACCGGCTGGGGCTCATTGCGTTGTCGTGATGCCACCGCAACGCGGAATTGTCCAGTCGCGTCGGCGCATTTTCCAGCGTCACGCGCGCCGCGGGTCGGAGCAGGAAAGCGCGTCCGAACAACGCGCTGCAGGGTTTTGCTCCGATCCAACGGCAACGGAGCCGGCGCTCGCTCGCAGAGGTTTGCGGCTGGCAAGTGGGCAAATGGCCGCAACCTCGGAACATTCGCTTGGGCCGGCCATTAAATGCAAACCAATATGAACGGAGTAAAATGATCATGATCAACTTGAAAGCTTTAAGCACCGCTTCGGCGCTCGCTTTGGCACTGGCGGTGGCCCCGACGGCGAGCTTCGCCTTCGGCCATGGCGGCGGCGGCGGCCATATGGGCGGCGGTGGCCACATGGGTGGTGGCGGCATGCACATGGGAGGTGGTGGCCACATGGGTGGCGGCGCAATGCACATGGGAGGCGGCGCCATGCACATGGGTCACTTCGGCGGTGGCGGCGCCTGGAGCGGTGGCCACACGGCCTTCAACGGCGGCGGCTGGCATGGCGGTGATCGCGGCTGGCA